>JBEVLH010000174.1:0-12478 GCA_040509255.1 Hyphomicrobium sp.
GCGTCGAGAAGGGCTGCGAGCCATTCGCGGTCTGATTTCGCAAAGTCGTTCAGGACGTGATGAATGACGACATCCTTCGAACCCGGATGGCCGATGCCGAGGCGGACGCGCTTGTAATCGTTTTCGAGGTGCGCGGAGATCGAGCGCAAACCATTGTGGCCGGCATTGCCGCCACCGGATTTGACCTTCACCTTGCCCGGTACAAGGTCGAGTTCGTCGTGGAAGACGTAGAGATCGGAAAGCGGGATCTTGAGAAAGCGCTGGGCCTCGCCCACCGAGCGACCGCTTTCGTTCATATAGGTTTCGGGCTTTAGAAGGGTGACGCGCTCGCCGCCGAGGGTGCCTTCTGAGACGAGGCCCTGAAATTTCTTGCGCCACGGACCGAAGCCGTGACGCTCGGCGATGCGGTCGACTGCCATGAAGCCGACGTTGTGGCGATTGGCGCGATATTTATCGCCTGGATTACCAAGGCCAACGAAGAGCTTCATTTAAGTGTGCCTTCCGACTCGCCGCCGGCGACCCGGCTGGACGGCACGGGCGGGCGCTTGTGCGGCCACCAAGCGCGGCTTCGAGACGACATCGGCGCAATCCGAAGATCACGCCGATGGTAGATCTTACTTCTTCGCGGCAGGCTTGGCGGCAGGTGCCGCTTTCGCTGCGGGCGCGGCCTTGCCGGCGGCCGGAGCAGCCTTGGCGCCGGCAGCAGGAGCAGCGGCTTTAGCGCCAGCCGCCGGAGCAGCAGCGGCCGGGGCGGCTGCGTCTGCCGTGGCGGTCGCGGCCTCGTCGTCACCCTTGAGCGCGCCGGCGATGGTCGCGATGGTGAAGTCGCGGTTCTTGATAACCGGCGAAACGTTGTCCGGCATCGTCACGGCCGAGATGTGGATCGAGTGGCCGATTTCCATGCCTTCGAGGTTGATCTCGAAGAAGCGCGGGATCTTGTCGTAGGGACAGAACACCTCGACGTCGTGGCGAACGATGTTGAGAACACCGCCGCGCTTCAGGCCTGGCGACTGCGTCTCGTTGACGAAGTGCATCGGGATCGAAACGCGAATGATGCCATCCTTGCCGACGCGATGGAAATCAACGTGGAGGGGGGTATCGCGAACCGGGTCGACCTGCACGTCGCGAGCAAGCACGATATGCTTCGTGCCTTCGACGTCGATCTCGATCGCGGTCGAGGTGAAGTGGCCGCGAAGAACCTGCTTCCAGAGTTCGTTGTATTCGAGGTTGATGGTTTCCGGGGTCTCGTGGTTGCCGTAAATGACGGCAGGCACATTTCCATCGCGGCGTGCTTGGCGTGCGGCCCCCTTGCCGGCACGCGGGCGCGCCGTCGCCTTGAGCGTGATAAGCTCAGACATGGCATCGTCTCCGAGTGTTCGAGGCTCAACTGCCTATCAGAAGAGCCAAAAGCCGCTTGCCGGCCTCCAAGGGTGCCGGGCGGCGTCTCAGGAATGTCTTCTTGAGATTGCGCGTGTATAGCGAGGGTTCGCGCCGTACGCAACGGCCCCTTAGGGGCAGGGAAAAGCTTTGCGATACTTGCGTCGTACTGGAAACTTGCCCCAAAAATCAGCATATTAAGCCGAGATATGCCGAAAGTCCGCGATGTGCCCTCTAGTTCAGGGGTGGAGATGCCCGAAGTGATGATGAAAAAAACGAATAAGCGCCGAAGCGCAGCGGATCAGGACAAGATCATCGTCGAGGCCTTGCGCGGCGTCGGGAGGCCGGTCAGCGCCTACGAACTCATCGAACAAGTCAGGGGAAAGGGCGTCAGCGCGCCACCGACCGTCTATCGCGCTTTGCAGCGGCTGATCGATGATGGGCTGGCGCACCGGCTCGAAAGCCTTAACGCCTTCGTCGCCTGCGATCATCCCCATCATTCCGGGAAGGCGGTTTTCGCCATCTGCGATTCCTGCGGTACGGTTAAGGAGTTCGACAGCCCGACCGCGGTCAAAAGCCTACAGACCTGGGCAGGCAAGAACGATTTCACGATCCGGTCGATGACGATGGAGCTTCGGGGTCGTTGCGGCGATTGCACGATCGGTCACGATTGAACCTGATCGACATTCAGGCTGTCTTTGCTCTTATGGCGTTAGGGTCGAGCTGATGCCTTTCAGGATGAGATCGATCCCGGCGAGGAAATCGACTCGGTCGTCGTGAGTGCGCATCCGGTGAGCGATGCTGCGTGTGAATGGGTACGCATCTGGATCGAGCTGCAACCACTCCATTGCGATCGTGTTCAGGAAGTCGGTTCTGTCGAGTTCGTGCTTGCGGCCAAACTGGCCGTTGGCCGCGTTCCGTCCGGCGACACCAAGGATGTAGTTCAGCAAAACGGACACCGCCTCCCACTGGGCGTCGCCTTGCACACCAAGGGCACGAACCTGTTGGCCCATGCGTTCGAGGATGCGCACCATCGGCGGCCGGCCCGGGGCACGCGAAAGCGCAGAGCCGATCCACGGATGCGCATCTATCGCGTCGAACATGCCGAGGGCGAGCGTGCGGATGGCTGCCTCCGGCGTCGCGTCGGCTAAAGGGGCCGCTGTCGCGCGGGAGATGATGGCGTCGGCCGCGGCGGTGAACAGTTCGCTCTTACTCTCGATGTGCCAGTAGATCGCTCCAGGGCCAGTGGCGAGCTTCTCGGACAGGGCGCGGAATGTCAGCCCGCTTTCTCCGCTCTCGTCCAAGAGTGCAAGCGACGCCTCGATGATGCGATCCCTGGAGAGCGATTCTTCGCGTCGTTGGTAGCTGTCAGCTTTCTTGGTCATGGCCCACCTTGACATGTGTGGAACGCCGTTCCAATAATGGAACAACGTTCCAGCTTCTGCCATCGGCCTCAATCCACTGCGGAAACACAATGAACACTCCGATCGCGATCATCGGTGCCGGGCTTGGCGGTCTGACACTCGCGCGTGTCCTTCATATCCACGGGATCGCGGCGACGATTTACGAAGCGGAAGCCTCAGCGGATGCGCGTGCCCAGGGCGGCTTGCTCGATATTCACGAATACAATGGGCAGCTCGCCCTAAGGGCGGCGGGATTGTTCGAGGCGTTCCGCGAGATCATTCTTCCCGGCGCCGAGGCGCAGCGGGTTCTCGACCAGCACGGCAACGTCTTGCTCGATGAGCCCGACAAGGGGAACGGCGGCCGACCTGAGGTACCTCGGGGAGAGCTTCGCCGGATTTTGCTTCAGTCACTTCCCGCTGACACGATCCGCTGGGGGCACAGGGTTACAGCCGTGTCCCCGCTCGCAGGCGGCCGGCACGTATTAAATTTTTCCAATGGTGCGAGGGTGACGGCCGACCTACTCGTGGGTGCCGACGGCGCTTGGTCGAAAGTTCGCCCACTTCTTTCCGCGGCTGAACCGGCCTATGTCGGCACTTCATTTATCGAAACGTATTTGTTCGACATCGACAATCGTTACAAGGCAAGCGCGGAAGCTGTCGGCGGTTGCACCCTGATGGCGATCGCTCCTGGCAAAGGCATCCTTGGACATCGCGAGGCTGATGGGGCACTCCATGCCTATGTCGCGTTGAACAAACCAGAGGATTGGATTGCCAGCATCGATTTCGCTGATCGGCAAGCGGCGTTGGCCCACATCGCCAAAGAGTTTGAGGGCTGGGCTCCGGAACTGACGGCGCTTATCACGGAGAGTGAAACTGACCCCGTGCCTCGCGCTATCTATGCGCTCCCGATCGAGCACAGATGGAACCGTACTCCTGGCGTAACGCTGGTCGGAGATGCGGCACACTTGATGTCGCCCTTTGCAGGTGAGGGAGCCAACCTCGCGATGTACGACGGCGCTGAACTGGGGAAGGCCATCGCCGCCAACTTCGGAGACATTGAAGCCGCGTTCGTCGCATATGAAAAAGATCTTTTTCCCCGCAGCGCAACTGCTGCGGCGGAGGCGGATCGGAACCTGAAGCTGTTCTTCAATGAGAGAGCGCCTCAAAGCGCGGTCGATCTCTTCACGAATTATCAGCCAGTCACGTAGCGCCTGTTCGCCGGGCTTCGCCCGAGGCTAGAAGTCAACGTCGAGGCTGAGCTTTATCGTCGTTGCGGGCGTATCCGAGTTCAGGCCGAAGAGCGCGCCGAAGCCGATTGTGGTTTCGACTTTTCGATCATCGTCGTCGTCTTTCTTTTTCGTGGCATCGTCGTCGTCCGTATCTCCGAAGGTCCAGTAGACGATCGGGCCAAGGCGATACTGGTTGAATGTGCCGAAAATTTCTTCGGCTTCGTCGGTATTGCCGCCGCTGATGCGCTCGACGCCGCCGTAGGATTCGACGGCCAAGGCGAGTTCGTTCGAGGTGCGATACATGAGCCGGGCGGCGTAGCCGAAATCGAGCTTGCCGCGATCCTGGTAGCCGCCGCCGAAGTACTGAATTGCCGTCGGATTGATCGTTGCGCTCCAGCGTCCCGATTGCCATTCGACGATGGGCCCGATGGTCAGCGTGGAGGCTTCGTCGGAATGGACGGATTGGTCCCATTCAACCAAGAAACCCGCGCCGATGCCGTCGCCCTTGCGCTGGATGATATTCCATATCGTTTCAGCGCCGTAGCCGTCGAACTCGAGCGGCCCCATGCGGCCGGCGTCGTTGAAGGTCTTGGGATCGTCGAGACGACCTTGCTCGAGTTCGATCCCGAGGCGGAGCTTCAAAAAGTTCGTCAGCCCCATCTCGACTTCGATGCCTTCACGCTGACGGGTGACTGTGTTGTCATCGGCGATGATGCCGCCCGCGCCATTGGAGACGACGCGCCGCCTTGGATTGCCTGCCGAGAAATCGTTCTGGCTTTCGAATTCGATGGCGCCAGGGACGGTTTCGAGATCCTTGATTTCGAATTGATCGAGGGAGGGGCCTGCGATTGCCGCGTCCGCATGCGAGAGCAGCGTGACGCCGACGAACAGGGCGGAAAGGCCTGCCAGACGCGGGAGCATCCGTCCCCGATCCCCATTCCATTCTTGGGAATTATTTCCCGTCATTTTTTTCATTATTTCTATTACAGGCAGAATTTTTCCCGCCCAAGGGCAATTGGGATACGCGCACCGCGAAAAGCGGGGGAATGCGGGACCTAGAGTGACTGATCGAGAGGGCGAATTAGGCGAGCTTAGTAGAAGAGGCTCGACACGCTTTCTTCGCGGCTGGTGCGCGAGATCGCTTCGCCAATCAGCGGAGCAATCGAGATGACGCGAATGTTGCGCGCGGCCCTAACCGCTTCCGTCGGCAGGATCGAATCCGTGATGACGAGCGACTTCAAGCGTGAGTTTTGAATCCGGCTCACCGCGCCACCCGATAAAACCGCGTGGGAGATATACGCTGAGACTTCGGTGGCGCCGTTTTTCAGAAGTGCTTCGGCTGCGTTGACGAGGGTGCCTCCGGAATCGACGATGTCGTCGATCAGGATGCAGCGCTTGCCTTCGACCTCGCCGATGACGTTCATCACTTCGCTTTCGCCGGGACGCTCGCGGCGCTTGTCGCAGATGGCAATGGGAGCGGTGATGCGTTTAGCGAGTGCGCGAGCGCGGACGACGCCGCCGACGTCGGGCGACACGATGACGATATCATCGGTATTGCCGTACTGCTCTTCGATGTCGCGCGTCATGACGGGCGCGGCGAAGAGGTTATCGGTCGGGATATCGAAGAAGCCCTGGATCTGACCGGCGTGGAGGTCGAGCGTCAGCACGCGGTC
Organism: Hyphomicrobium sp.; assembly: GCA_040509255.1. GTDB lineage: Bacteria > Pseudomonadota > Alphaproteobacteria > Rhizobiales > Hyphomicrobiaceae > Hyphomicrobium_B. The sequence continues at coordinate 5,683 of JBEVLH010000174.1, forward strand.
GGCGCCGGCGCGTTCGATCAGGTTGGCGACGAGCTTGGCGGAGATGGGCGTGCGGGGGCCGGGTTTGCGATCCTGGCGAGCGTAACCGAAATACGGAATGACCGCCGTGATGCGCCGGGCCGACGAACGCTTGAGCGCGTCGAGCAGGATCAGCAGTTCCATCATGTTGTCGTTGGCGGGAAACGACGTCGATTGGATCACGAAGACATCCTGGCCGCGGACGTTCTCCTGGATCTCGACGAAGATCTCCATGTCGGCGAAGCGCTTGACCTGGCCTTTGGCGATCGGGAGCTTTAGGTAGGCGCAGATGGCGTCGGCGAGGGGCTTATTGCTGTTTCCGGCAACGATTTTCACGCCCAGTTTTCCTCGTCCGTCCGAGTTCCGGGGCTCACCCTTGGCATCGAAAGGCATTTGCGCTCCAGAACCGCTTCATTTGCGGGCTTGTAGCAATTGGGCCCGGACGATTCAACCGTCCGGGCCCAGGGATGTCATGCGGGACGCCGATGGAGGTTAACCCCCGAGGCTGGCATTAATTATTCGACGCTCTTGGCCGGTAACAACTTGATAATCCCTTGAGCGGCGGCGGCGGCGGCGGCGTCGGCGGTTTTACCCCAGGCGCCGTCGAGGGATCCGGTCGGCACCTCGTTTTTCTGCGAGACAGTCCCGAGCTTCTTGCCCGTGGGGTCGATGACGTTCCAGTCGATCTGGATGGCCTGCTTGCCGTTGTTGCTGGCACCGAGTGCGACTTTACCTTCCACCTTGTAGGCCTGCGCATCTGGAGCGTCGCCCAGCTTGAGACCGTTCTTCGACAGCTCACGCTGAATTGCCGCGGTCAATGTGCTGCTGCCATCTCCCGGTGCGCCGGTTACCTGCGGCACGATCGCGGTCACGGGTCCGGCGGGAGTTATGCTGCCCGTCGTCGGTGCGGCCGGCGCGTTCGACGCGTAGGTCGTCGGCCGCGGCGGCGGGGTTGCGGCGGACGCGGAGGCAACGTTGGTCGATTGCGTCCGGACGTTCGAGGCGACCGGCACGCTGCCGCCACTCGCGAGCCAGCTTGCAATTTGCGTCGACGTTTTATCGGCTATCCGGCCGACAACCGCCGGCGTTACGGCAGACCATGGATCCTTGCCACCGCCGGCAACGAGTTCCTCGCCGGTAATGCGGTGGACGCGCTTGCCGGTTCGGTCGGTGACGTCCCAGATGTAGGATATCTTGGCTTTGGTTTTTTCGCGGGCGGCCACGATGTAGCCGCGCACGACGTATTCGCCGCCGGCGCTGTTGTCGGTCACGACGGTGATGCCGTTACGGCCGATGGCTGACGCCAACTGCGCTTGCAGGTCACGAGCGACGTTGTCGGGAGAACCGATGACGGGTGCGATTTGCACCTTTGCCGTCTGCGACGTGGACGGTGTACTGCCCGGAATGGCTAGTGACGTTTCAGCCGACGGCGTGCTGCCGCCACCAAGTATGTTCGAAGACGATCCGCAGCCAGCAAGGCCAGCCGTCGCGAGCGAAGCCAAAAGAATTGACCCGATCGTCCATAGACGTGTTCGGCGCTCAAGCACCCGAGAGCAATAGGTCGCCACTCGACGTCCCCCTTTGATCCAACCGCGACTTCCCGGCGGCCGGAACACTGAACCCCCCGCGGCCTGAACTCCTTTGATTACTACCGGAACTGACCCTTAACCCTCTAGATCAGCCCGGAACTGCCCGTCCAGATGGCAGTCCGGCGAAACTGTTATCGACCGGTGTAAACGTGGATTCGCTCAGGACTTCCCTGTGGATTATGCCGTTAAGCCACGACGATGGCGGAGATTTGACGGCCATAATCCCCCTCTTGGCGATGAGTTTTACGCCTATAGCTGAAGAAAAGCGATTCGTTCTCGCAGGTGCAGAGCGCGACGTCCTCGACGCTGCCGACGCCCGCCTCTTGGAGGCGCATGCGAACAAAGCCCGCAAGGTCGAAGTGCGGACGGGCGGTTGAGGCTTCCCGGACGAAGTAGGCGCCGTAGGCGGGGGCGCGGGCCAGAAACGCGGCTTCGAACTCCGGTCCGACCTCGTAGGAGCGCTGGCTGATGCACGGTCCGATTGCAGCAGCGATACGATCGCGACGTGCGCCGAGGCGCTCCATCTCTCGAACGGCGCTGCCGATGACATCGTTCAGGGCGCCGCGCCAGCCGGCGTGAGCGGCCGCGACGACGCCGGCTGCCGCATCGGCGAGTAGGATCGGGGCGCAATCGGCGGTCAGGACGCCGATAACCAGCCCAGGTGTAACCGAGACGACGGCGTCGGCGTGGGGGAGGTTTTCGCGCGCCGGGGGCGAGGACACCTCGAGGGCAGTCGTGCCGTGCTCCTGATAGAGGGTGACGACGCCGCCGCCGAAGCGCTGGTCCTCGCCCGCAAGGTAGCGACCGATGCGGCGACGATTTTCAAGCACGAGATTTGGGTCGTCACCCGAGCCGAGGCCGCAATTGAGGCTGTCGTAAAGGCCAGCAGACACACCACCTTCCCGGGTGAAGAAGCCATGACGGATGCCGCCGAGCATGGCGAGGTTTTGCGCCTCGATGGGTTTCAGGGGCATGGTGCGAGAACTTTCGTCACGTCTGTTCCGGGGCGGGGCTCGCGACGCGGGCGGCGCCGAAGCCGGGCAGCGACGGCAAGCCGGGAGACCGAGCAGCGAGCACCTTGAAGCGGCCGCCCATGCCATTCGGCGCGAGAAGCCGCGCCACGCCGGTCTCTATCTCGGTTGCGCGCGCGGGATTGGCCGACATCAGGCGCGATGCCCGCTCAACGATCCCGAGAGAGCCCAGAAATTCCGCCTGCATGACGGGTCCGTCGAGGGCGAGGCCGGCGCGGTGCAGCGTCGATGCGAGATCGTAGAAATTGACGTGGACGGTCAAGTCGGCTTCGCCCGGCGAGGTCAGTGGTGACTCGTATCGGTGATTTCTGACCGCCTGCAACGTGTCGCCCGCGGCGGGGGTAGTGTGGCCGTAGTCGACCATCAGAAATGCGATGGGGCCGCGCTCGGCGAGGGCTTTCAGCGCTTCGGCCAGCTGATCGAGACGTTGGCTTTCGATGACGGTTCCGGGCGGAGCGTTCGGAAGCAACGCCTCGAACGCCTCACGCGGGCAATCGCCGGCGAGGGCTGCAAACTGCAAGTCGCCCGCCGCATCGACAGTCACACCTCTGATGTGCCATCCGGCATCGGTCTTTACCCACTGCGCCACCGGCCAAGCATCGACGAATTCGTTAGCGAAGATGATGGCGGCCGGATTGAACTCGTCGAGTTCTCGGCCCCAACTCAACAAATGCTGAAAGTCCGCGAGGGTGGCGCTCTGCATTTCGATCAGCGCGTCACTCGCCTCGACGAGATGGACGCGGGCGACGCCGGCAAAGCCTGGCACGATGCGAGCCGCGCGAAGGATATCGCGCATCATGGTGCCGCGTCCCGGGCCGTACTCGACGATCGTCACCGGGTCGGGCGCACCGAGCACGCCCTGCCAAACGACCCCGGCCCAGACACCCAGCAATTCTCCGAAGACCTGCGAGACGTCTGCGGCTGTGATGAAATCGCCCGATGCTCCAAAGACCGGCTGCCGGCGATAATAGCCGTAGTCGGCATCCCAAAGGCATGCCGACATATAGCTATCAATCGTCAGCGGACCCTCGCGGCGAATCCGTTCCTTGATCCGCCGAGAGAGAGGCGTATCGCGACGCAGCTTGGTATCGATCACACGGCTGCCTTTCCGGGCGCGTCCCTCCGGTAGGCGGTCCAGACCATATAAATCCCTATCAGAAGCATCGGTACGCAATAGACTTGGCCGGCGGTGAACGGGCCGATGTTGAGAATGTGATTTGGCTCGGGTTCACGGAAGAACTCCGAGAAGCTGCGCGCAAACGCGTACCATATCAACCAGATGCCGGTTGTCAGTCCAGGCCTCTTCAGTGCCAAAAGATGATGCGTGGCAAAGCGCAGAATGATCAACATGACCAGGCCTTCGAGCACGGCTTCGTAGAGCTGGCTCGGATGGCGCGGGTTTTCGCCGCCGTTGGGAAACACCATTCCGACCCAGGCGTCGGTGACACGGCCCCAGTGTTCCGAATTGATGAAATTCGCGATCCGGCCGAAGAACAGGCCGAACGGCGTCGCGGCGCAGCAGAGATCCATGACGGACCGAGCAGGGACCTTATAAATGCGCGCGAAGGTGATGATCGCGATGGCCGAGCCGATGAAGGCGCCGTGGAAGCTCATGCCGCCTTTCCAGACCTTCACGATCTCGGACGGATTGGCGAAATAGAACTCCGGATCATAAAGGAGCACTTGGCCGAGACGCCCGCCGATGATGATCGCGCCGGTCATAAAGAGAAGGAGGTCGTCGATGCGTTCGAGCGTCAGCGGCGACTTATCGCCTGCCCAGAGCCGCGGGGTCGAGACTACGCGGCGGATATAAAGCCAGCCGAGCAAAAGGCCAGCCATGTAGGCGAGGCCGTACCATTTGACCGAGATGGGCCCATACTCGAACGCGACGGGGTCAATGTTAGGATAAGTGAGAAGAGCGAGTGGTGTCATCGACGCTCCGAGCGAGGGTTCGCAAATGGCCGTATCGAGCTACTCGACAGGCCGGTCGTTGGTCGCGTTGTTTGGGAACCCCCATGCAATGTCAAGGAGGCACGGGCTGGCCCGGGAACCGTGTGAGGGCCCATGAGCTTGCAGGCATGGCCGGCAATCGCCATAGTCGATAAAACCCCCAATCCGAGATTTCCAATGACCCAGACGACAAACAGACTCTTCGACGACTTTGCCAAGCTGATGACGGACGCCGCTGGTGCGGCAGACGGTTTCAAAAAGGAAACCGAGGCCATGTTTCGAGGACAAGCCGAGAAGTTCCTGCGAGACATGAATGTCGTGACGCGAGAGGATTTCGAGGCCGTGCGCGAAATGGCGCAGAAAGCTCGGCAGGAAAACGAAGCGCTGGCGGCGCGCGTCGCGCAGCTCGAAGCGCAGATCGCCAAGCTTTCGCTGCAGGGCGGAGTGGGCATCTGAAGACATCCACAGCTTAGGTATCTTTTCACCAGCAATCATCGCTGGAGTGTCCCTTAAGCCCTGTTTCGCCTGTGCTTTGCCACTTTGATCGTGGACAAGGCGGGAGGGTTCGTCGGGTCAGCTTGCGACTCGCAGGGGCGTCTGGTTTGGTCCGGCGCAGCACTCAAGCGGCGCGGCTTTTTTGTTCCTGTTTTCGCGCCATCCGATGTGGCCATTCCGGCGCGCGGCAGACTGGAGAATGATATCAATGGCAGTTGCGGAACAGGGTTCTGGCCGCGTTCTCAATCCGATCGATCTCATTGAACAGCTGGCTCATGGCCACGATTGGCCGTGCGACCGCGCGAGCGATGAAGAGCTGACGCTGATCGTTGCGGGGACCTGGGCCGACTACCACGTCTCGATCAACTGGCGTGACGACCTCGAAGCGCTGCACCTCGCGTGTGCGTTCGACTTCCGGGTCCCTGAGAACCGGCTGACGGAAATGTACCGACTGATCGCGCAGATCAACGAGCAGCTCTGGCTCGGGCATTTCGATCTGTGGACCCAGGAAGGCCTCGTGATGTTCCGGCATGCGCTTCTGCTCAACGGCGCCGTTGCGACCGTCCGGCAGTGCGAGGCGATGCTGAAGGCGGCCCTGGAAGGTTGCGAGCGCTATTATCAAGCCTTCCAGTTCGTAGTGTGGGCGGGTAAGGAAAGCCGCGAAGCCCTGGTTTCGACGATGTTTGAAACACAAGGGCAGGCTTAAGCCGGGCACCTCCTCTTGGCCCGGCCGCTTCCCAAGGTGACCGGGTCATGTCTTTGAAATTCAAGGGTTCGATCGTGCTCGCGGGTGCGGGCAAGATGGGCTCCGCGCTGCTGGCGGGTTGGCTGGAGCGCGGGCTCGATCCGGCTCGGGTGATCATCCAAGACCCGCACCTTTCCGACACGGCGCGCGATCTCGCGAAGACGCACGGCATCCGTTGCGTCTCGAGCCTTCCGCCTCAGTCAGAAGCTCCGGCCGTGATCGTCGTCGCGGTCAAGCCGCAAGTGATGGACGAGGTCTTTCCGGCGTTGGCGAAAGTCGCGGGGCCGGAGACGGTCGTAATATCGATCGCCGCGGGCAGGCCGCTTGCCAGTTTCGAACGGCAGTTGCCTGCCCGAACTGCGGTGGTGCGGGCCATGCCCAACACGCCAGCCGCCATCGGTCGCGGAATCACGGGCGCTGTTGCCAACAGCTATACAACACCAGCGCAGAAGGATGTTTGCGAGGGCTTGCTTCGTGCAGTGGGCGACGTCGTGTGGGTGCGCGAGGAGGGGCTGATTGACGCCGTTACGGCGGTGTCCGGCTCAGGTCCGGCTTACGTTTTTCTGCTGGCGGAAGCGCTCGCCGACGCCGGCGTCGCGGCGGGGCTCGACGAGGCGACGGCAAAGCGATTGGCGCGCGCGACGGTGTCGGGAGCAGGCGAGCTTCTGCATCGGTCGGCCGTCGATGCAGCGACGCTTCGCGAGAACGTCACGTCTCCGGGTGGCACGACAGCAGCGGCGCTCGCGGTCCTGATGCGCGATGGCGACGGGCTCAGGGATCTGATGCGGGAAGCGGTGCTGGCGGCGGAGAAACGCGGCCGCGAGCTCGGACGTTGACCGGGGCTGGGTATCGGTCTCCGTCGAGCTCGCGACCTTAAGCGTAGCGCTCCGAATGGGTTGGCGACCCACGGCGTTCGAAGCGTCGGATCCGTGACTGCAGGCTTGGAGGACACCTTGCCGAAGTCGACG
>JBEVLH010000175.1:0-3949 GCA_040509255.1 Hyphomicrobium sp.
GCCTGACGCGGCAGAGAGCTGATCGAGTTGATGCGCCGCTGCGCCACGACCAGCGAACCTGGCGCTTCGTCTGACCCCTCGCCGTTGAGGCGGACGGAATTCCAAACTTTCAGAAAGAGATGATAAAGCGCCATCCGCGCCGGCATGTTGGTCGGAAAGTCACTCGGCGTCGAAACAAGGCCCTCCAGGAGGGTCGCGACGTAGGCGTCGCCCGTCTGCTGTGCTCCCGTCAACGTCCGCGCGAACCGGCGAAGATAGGGCAAATGCACACGAATTGTTTGCGCGATTGACATACCTTACCACCTCCCATGCCATCGGACGAGCATCCCCGTCCTTGCGAACAGCATACGCTGTTCGCGGTTTCTCCGCGATGGCCAATCCGCACCGAAACCGAAACGTGGCAGTATTCGAGATGGTTCCAACCCGGAACAAAATCTCAAGCGCGACGTTCGCCAGACGAGCCCCCCGGCTCGACAATCGAACAGGAGTTTGTCTCAATCGGGGCCGGTGGCAATCGCAAGGGGCTTCAGTTTCAATTATGCAGCATCGCCTTGATACGCCGGAGGATTGCAAACAATCAGACGGCAATGTTCCGGACGCCCCGGGCCAGCCTGAAATCGCGGATGCAAGCGCACCCGTTCCACAACTTCCCGGCTTCGCAGCCCAGCTCATCGGGCAGCGCATGAGATCCATGTATGAAACGATCGCACAGGAGCCTGTCCCTGACGATCTCCTCGAACTTGTCCGCAAGCTCGAGGCCAAGGAGCAGTCGAAGTGACGGATGAGACGCCAAGCTTCGGGGACGCGCTAATCCAGGCGATCCCAAATCTGCGTGCCTTCGCGCACTCGCTCAGCGGCGATTCGCAACTCTCGAATGATCTTGTGCAGGAGACGTTGCTCAAGGCCTGGACCCACAAAGAATCGTTCGTTCCCGATTCAAATCTCAAGGCTTGGCTGTTCACAATTCTCCGCAATACGTACTTCACCCACTATCGGAAATCGCAACGTGAAGAGCTTGATGAAGATCAAGCCGCGATGAACGCGAGCGTTCCGGCCACGCAGCTAACGCATCTTGAATTCGAGGATATGCAGAAAGCGCTCATGCGTCTTTCCGCCGACCATCGTGAAGCTCTTCTGCTCATTACCGCGGAGGGGTTTTCCTATGAGGATGCAGCGCGCGTTTGCGGCTGCGCGGTCGGGACCATGAAGAGCCGGGTCAATCGCGCTCGTAGCCGCCTGCTTGAAGAGATGACGGGAGAAACTGCGGCAACCGAAACTATCACCGAGGCACCCGAGGAGGGTGAAGCTGCGCTAAAGGCGCGCCGCTCCGCCGAGCCGTAATGACTGATTGCGATACATCGTTCGATGACGCCGGCTAAAGCCGGCGCCATCAACAAAAATTTAAGCTGCCTTGCGGTTGAGGCTCGATCGCGCAAGCGACGTGAGCTTCGCATCCGCCGCCTTCTCGTCCTCGAGATTTTGCCGGAGCAAACCGGCGCAATCGTTGCGGCCCAACATTTCGGCCCACGCGATGAGGGTGCCGTAACGCGTGATTTCGTAATGTTCGACAGCCTGAGCAGCCGCGATCAAAGCTGCGTCCAGCACATTCTTGTCGGCGACTTCGCCTGCGATGTCGTCGGCTTCTTCGATAATACCATCGATGGCCGGGCATGTGACGCCGCTTGCTTCAACGCCGTGAAGCTGGAACACCTTCTCAAGGCGCTGGACGTGGTTCTTTGTTTCCTTCAAATGCGCTTCAAAGCCCTGCTTCAGTGACGGATCGGTTGCTTTGTCGATCATATTCGGGAGTGCTTTCAGGATTTGGTTTTCAGCGTAGTAAATATCGCGCAATGTGTGCACGAAGAGATCGTTAAACGTCTGTATGTCTTTCGAAAAAAAGCCCATCTTTAGCCACCTTGTTCGTTCTGATTTGTTGCTGATTTTGGGAGGGCGGTCTGTACGCCGCTCTGAGGGACTAACCGGGGCCTCGACAATCGGGTTCCCGGAAATCGACCGCTTCGCCGACGCTACGCGAGATCCAAACGCCGCCGTTTTCTGATTCGGCATGGAACGAAATGCCGAGTTCGAGCGTTCGTCGGAGTTAAACGACGCCCAGGGGAGTTTTCTATGTCGGAGCAGATCAGCGCCGTGGAGGCCGAGCGCTACCCTTCCGGTCCAGGCGGCGTCCTGGTTGAAATGCTCCAGACACTTCAAGCAGTTAAGGCAGGCGACTTCAGCGTCCGGATGCGCGCCGACTGGGACGGGCTGGCGGGCAAGATCGCCGATACCGTCAACGATATCATCACCACCAACCAGCGCATGGCCAATCAACTTCAGCGCGTGGGCCAGGTCGTCGGCCGGGATGGCCTTACGAATCAGCGCGTGACGTTGGGCCTGACGCTCGGCGCCTGGGGCGAGATGGAGCAATCGGTCAACTCGCTCATCGACGATCTCTTGCAGCCGACCACCGAAGTGACACGCACCATCGAAGCGGTGGCGCAGGGGAACCTGCTGCAGCCAATGCGTCTCGATGTCGACGGCCGGCCTTTGAAAGGTGAATTCCTGCGGTCGGCGACGATCGTCAACACGATGATCAAACAGCTTTCGGTGTTCACATCGGAAGTGACGCGCGTTGCGCGCGAGGTCGGCACCGAAGGCAAGCTCGGTGGTCAGGCCCAGATCCGGGAAGTGACCGGCGTCTGGAAAGACCTTACCGAGAGCGTCAACTCGATGGCGTCGAATCTGACGGCGCAGGTCCGCAACATTGCGGAAGTGACGATCGCCGTCGCCAACGGCGACCTGTCGAAGAAGATCACCGTCGACGTGCGCGGAGAAATTCTGCTCTTGAAGGAAGCCATCAACACGATGGTGGAACAGCTGCGCTCGTTCGCGGCCGAGGTGACGCGCGTTGCGCGAGAAGTCGGCACCGAGGGCCGTCTTGGCGGTCAGGCTGTCGTGCCCGGCACCGGCGGCACGTGGAAAGACTTGACCGACAACGTCAACCTGCTCGCCGCCAACCTCACCACTCAGGTTCGCAACATCGCCGAAGTGACGACGGCCGTGGCGCGCGGCGACCTTTCGCGAAAAATTACGGTCGACGTCAAAGGCGAAATTCTGGAGCTGAAGAACACCATCAACACGATGGTCGATCAGCTCAACTCGTTTGCGTCCGAAGTGACGCGCGTTGCGCGCGAGGTTGGCACCGAGGGGCGCCTCGGCGGCCAAGCCGCGGTGCCGGGCGTCGCCGGCACGTGGAAGGATCTCACCGACAACGTCAACTCGATGGCCGGCAACTTGACCGGTCAGGTTCGCAACATCGCCGAAGTCGCGACCGCGATCGCGCGCGGCGACTTGTCGAAAAAAGTCACCGTCAACGTCTCCGGAGAAATCCTGCAGCTGAAAGAGACCATCAACACGATGGTCGATCAGCTGAACGGCTTTGCGGGCGAGGTTACGCGCGTCGCGCGCGAAGTCGGCACCGAAGGCAAGCTCGGAGGTCAGGCCCAGGTGTCGGGTGTTGCGGGCACGTGGAAAGACTTGACCGACAGCGTCAACTCCATGGCGTCGAACCTCACGACTCAGGTGCGTAACATCGCCGACGTCTCGACCGCCATCGCAAGCGGCGACTTGTCGAAGAAGATCGACGTCGACGTCAAAGGCGAAATTCTCGAACTCAAGAACACCATCAACACGATGGTCGATCAGCTCAACGCATTCGCGTCCGAAGTGACGCGCGTTGCGCGCGAGGTCGGCACCGAGGGTAAACTTGGCGGTCAGGCCCAGGTGTCGGGCGTCGCCGGCACTTGGAAGGATCTGACCGACAACGTCAACTCTATGGCTGGCAACTTGACGGGCCAGGTCCGTAACATCGCCGAGGTCACGACCGCCGTGGCGCGCGGCGACCTTTCGCGCAAGATTACGGTCGACGTCAAAGGCGAAATTCTGGAGC
>JBEVLH010000176.1:0-9776 GCA_040509255.1 Hyphomicrobium sp.
GAAAGGGCAATTAGTCCTTCGCGCGTTCGACGTAGGAGCCGTCCACCGTCATGACGACGACACGCGTTCCTGCGCCGATGTGCGGAGGCACCATCACGCGCGCCCCGTTCGAAAGCTTCGCCGGCTTGTAGGATGATGACGCAGTCTGGCCCTTGACGACCGGATCAGCCTCGACGATCTCGAACGTTACGCGCTGCGGCAGCTCGATGGAAATCGGATTGCCCTCGTGCAGCGATACGAGGCACGTCATGCCCTCCTGCAGCCATTGGCCTTGGTCGCCCACGACATCCTTCGAAATGGTGATCTGGTCGAAGGTCTCGGGCTGCATGAAGTTGTAGCCCATGTCGTCTTCGTAAAGATAATTGTAGTCCTTTTCGTCGAGATAGGCGCGCTCGACCTGATCGGTGGTGCGGTAGCGCTCGGTAACCTTCACGCCGTCAGCGATGCGGCGCATTTCGAGGTGCGTAACGGGCGTGCCCTTGCCGGGATGGATATTCTCCGCGTGCATCACGACAGCAAGCTTGCCGTCGAGGTCGAGCACGTTGCCTTTACGGACCGAGCTTGCAATAACCTTCACCACGTGACGTCTCCGATCTTAAATCCATGCGCTGCGGCCGCCTCAGGGGCGGCCGGCCGGCGGGTGCCTTCAGGGAATCTGTCGCGTCTCATACCCGCTTAGCCCCCTGCCGCCAAGTGCGGCAACCCTGTCTCGAACGCCCAATTTACAAGCATGTCCCAGCTTTCTCCCTGGTGGAGCCCCGAACGCCACGCCGATCGCCGCCCGTTCCTGCTCGCGCGCGGCGGCATAAAAACGGCGATAAGGGATTGGTTCGTCTCGCAAGGCTTCACGGAAGTCGAACCGGGACTGTTGCAGATCTCGCCGGGAAACGAGACGCACCTTCACGCGTTCCGCACCCAGGCCGTCCGTCCCGATCTTTCTCGCAGTGATCTTTATCTGCACACCTCGCCTGAGCTGGCGATGAAGAAATTGCTGGCCGCTGGCGAAACTAAAATCTTTGCATTCGCACCCGTCTTTCGCAATCGCGAACAGGGTAGCCTTCATAGTCCCGAATTCACGATGCTTGAATGGTATCGCGCGAACGAGCGGTACGAGACGCTCTGGGACGATTGCGCCACCATTCTAAGGATTGCCTCCGAAGTCACGGGCCATGCGGAATGGCGCTTCCGAAATAAGACCTGCAATCCCGCCGCAACGTTTGAGAGGCTGACGTTAAACGCGGCATTCACCGGGCGGGCGCACGTCCCACTGCACGACGCGACTACAGGAAGAATACTCGACCGCGACGGCTTCGCAGCGGCAGCGCGTGCAGCCGGCATCGCCCTCGCCGCCGATGACACGTGGTCGGACATCTTCAGCCGCGCCCTCGTTGAAAAGATCGACAACACTTTGGGCTCGCCGGCACCGACCATCCTTTACGAATATCCCGTTGCCGAAGCCGCACTCGCGCGCCCCGTGCCAGACGATCCGCGCGTGGCGGAGCGCTTCGAACTTTATGCCTGCGGCGTCGAGCTCGCCAATGGCTTCGGCGAACTGACCGACGCCGAAGAACAGCGCCGCCGCTTCGAATTTTGGATGTCGGAGAAGCAGCGTCTCTACGGTGAACGCTATCCCATAGATGAAGATTTTCTCGCGGCCCTCGCCCACATGCCGCCCGCTTCCGGCTGCGCAATGGGCTTTGACCGCCTTGTCATGCTTGCAACGGGCGCCGAGCGGATCGATCAAGTGCTATGGACGCCATTTCCTGATGCGAAGGATTAGCTCCCATGAACGAACTACATACCGGCGGATGCCAATGCGGAGCGGTGCGCTTTCGCGTGGAAGGCGAGCTTGGCGACGCTTCTGTTTGCCATTGCCGCATGTGCCAGAAGGCGTTTGGCAGCTTCTACGCGCCGCTCGTCACCATCAGTGACGGCAAGGGACACGAAGCGAAATTGACGTGGACACGCGGCGAACCGAAGAAATTTCAGTCGTCGAATGCCGCCGCCCGCGGCTTCTGCGCCGATTGCGGGACACCGCTCACATATGAGGCGCCTGATGGCGTCGCAGTCGCCATCGGTGCTTTCGATCATCCCGATACCATCGTCCCCAAAGTTCAATGGGGAAGCGAAGGAAAATTGCCCTACGTCGACTGGATCGCTGGTCTGCCGCAACACGAAACGCTCGAGGACCCGGACGCCGCTCCGTTCCTCAAATCGCTCGTTTCATATCAGCATCCCGATCACGATACCGATGTCTGGCCGCCGAAATGACTCTCATCGAACGCAAGCTGACGTCTGTCACGGATCTGATCGATGACGGCTTCGTCGGCGCGGACCAACGCGATGCCATTGCCCGGGTCGCCGAGCGCTACGCCATCGCCATCACGCCCGCGATGGCCAACGCCATTGATCGCACGGTCGCCGACGACCCATTGGCCCGGCAATTCATTCCAAGCTCGCGCGAACTCGATCACCACCCTCGGGAGAAGGCGGACCCAATCGGCGACCGGCTCAAGAGCCCGGCGCCGGGCGTCGTCCACCGCTATCCGGATCGCGTTCTGCTCAAGATCGCGAGCGTTTGCCCGGTCTATTGCCGATTTTGCTTCCGCCGCGAAATGGTCGGACCCGCCAATGGCGAAGCTCTCTCTTCCGATCAACTTGCGGCCGCGTTTCGCTACATCGCAGCGACGCCCGCTATTTGGGAAGTCATTTTGACGGGCGGCGATCCCTTCATTCTATCTCCTCGACGCATTCGCGACGTCTCCGAAGCGCTCGCCGCTATTCCCCACGTTAAAATTCTGCGCTGGCACACGCGCGTCCCGATCGTCGATCCGGAGCGCGTTACGGATGAGCTTATCGCGGGCCTCAAGGCCACACGCCAGACCGTCTTCATTGGCCTGCATACCAACCACGTCAACGAACTGACCCCCGCCGCACAATCCGCCATTGCTCGACTCGTCGACGCCGGTATCCCGCTCGTAAGCCAAACCGTCTTACTCAAAGGCGTCAACGACGATCCCGACACGCTCGAGGCTTTGATGCGCCGGCTCGTCGAGCTTCGCGTAAAGCCTTACTATCTTCATCACGGCGATCTGGCGCCGGGAACCGCGCACTTCCGCACCACGATTGGCGACGGCCGCCGACTGATGGCCGAACTTCGTCGCCGCCTCTCGGGCTTGGCGTTGCCGACCTACGTGCTCGACCTTCCGGGCGCGCACGGCAAGGTCCCGATCGAACGCGGGTCCGAGTCCTCCGGCAATGACGGAAATGTATTCACCGACCGATACGGCCAAGCGCACCGCTACGACGACGCCTGCGTTGCTCCCGACACGCCCTAATCAGATGCGCCGCCAGGCGCTCGTCAGATATCGCGCGGGCGGCGGCATGCCATCATCAAGGTCCAACGCGTCGACCGCGTCGAACCACTCGTTGCGCAAACTCTGCGGCAGGTGCGTTCCGCACCAGGGGCAACGGTCAATGAGAACGTAGGATGCCGTCCCATCATGGATGATGAGGCCATACTCGTTCAGGATCTCGTTATAAACGAGCAGCGCGTCGGCGCACGCGAACGGATCGGTATGTTCGCGGCACTCGAAATACAGGGCATCGACCATGGACGCGCAGCAGTGCTGGATGCTTCGAGTCGGCCGTGACCAACCGGCTTCCAAGGGCATCCAGAGCACCCGCCGACCTGGAAAGAGCGCTCTCGACAATCCCGTCTCCAATCCCAACGGGCGAGCCAGACCGCCCTTCGGTACGGATTCCAAGTATCAATAAATTAGGTCTCGGAAGAAACTAACCCCAGGACTTTAGCGCAGAACGTTCCAAGGCGCGCACGCTATTGTGCGCAAACAGCCATCTGTTTTCTTAGCGTTGGACGCCTCCGAGCTTCGGTGTCAAACTGCCGCAACATAGAACACGCCCGATAACGGGCGGTCGCTGCGACTGGAGGAAAGAATGAACGAACAACCGAAGCGAGAAAAGTTCTTTGGCGCTTGTCCCCATGACTGCCCCGACACCTGCGCCATGATCTATGAGGTCCAGAACGGCCGTCTCGCCGAGGTCCGCGGCAACAAAGAACATCCGATGACCCGCGGCGGCCTGTGTGTGAAGCTGAAGGATTTCGCCGATCATCACCACAATCCGGATCGCCTGCTCTATCCGCTGAAGCGGACCGGCCCCAAAGGGTCGAAAGAGTTCAAACGAATTTCCTGGGACGAAGCGATCTCCGAGATCGGCGCTCGCTGGCGTGAGATCATCGCCGAGCACGGCTCTCAGGCCATTATGCCCTACAGCTACCTCGGCAACATGGGGTTGGTCCAAGGCATCAATTCTGGCGACCCGTTCTTCAATCGTCTGGGCACGACGGTGAACGAAAAGACCTTCTGCGCCTCCGGCTCATCGACCGCGTGGCTGCTGACCGTCGGCCCCACCGGCGCCGTCGATCCCGAAAGCTTCGTCCACGCCAAATACATCGTCATCTGGGCGTGCAATTCGATTTCAACCAACCTCCATCACTGGCCGTTCGTACTCGAAGCGCAAAAACGCGGCGCCAAGGTCGTCGTTATCGACGCCTACCGGTCGCGCACCGCCAAAGCCGCGGACTGGCACATCTGTCCCAAGCCCGGCACCGACGGCGCGCTGGCGATGGGCGTCATCAACTCGATCATCGCTCAGGGTCTGGTCGACCAGGACTACGTCGACAATTACACTCACGGGTTCCCCGAACTCAAAGGGCGTGCGGCGGACTTCACGCCCGAATACGTCGAGCGCACGACCGGCGTCTCGCAGGCCGATATCGCCAGGTTCGCCCGCGAGTTTGCGACCGCCCAGCCATCTGTTATCCGCCTTGGCGTCGCGCTCGAACGCAGCGCCGGCGGCGGGCAAGCCATCCGTGCCGTCTGCAGCCTGCCGGCTCTCGTCGGCTCCTGGCGCCATGTCGGCGGCGGCCTCCTCCAGATGCCGCTCTGGGATTTCCCGATCGATTGGGTCAAGGCCGCGCGTCCCGACTGGATCAAGGCCGGCACGCGGGTCGTGAATAACTTGCGCCTCGGCGCCGCCCTGACCGGCGAGATGAAACTCGACCCGCCGATCAAGAGCCTGTTCGTCTTTTGCACCAATCCCGTCAGCCAGGCGCCCGAGACCAACAAGATCGTCCAAGGCCTCAAACGCGAAGACCTATTCACCGTCGTCGCCGAGCACTTCCTGACCGACACCGCAAAATATGCCGACATCGTCCTGCCCTCGGCCATGGCCGGAGAAGCCGAAGACATGATGTGGTCGTGGGGCCATTTTTATCTGACTTACAATCAGAAGGCCGTCGATCCGCCGGGCGAATGCAAGCCGACGAGCGATATGTGGCGGCTGCTCGCCAAAGAAATGGGCTTCGATGATCCGGTCTTCAAAATGACCGACAGCGAACTCTGTGCCGAATACATCCAGTGGGCCGATCCGAAGATGGGCGGCATCGACATGGAGTATTTCAAGCAGCACGGATATTTCAAAATCGACGTAGGTGCGGCCGACACCCGCACGCCGCACGCGGAAGGCAAATTCCCGACGCCGTCCGGCAAAGTCGAGTTCCTCCTCCACGACGCCAAGAACTTCGTCGCCGGACCGTTCCGCGCCATGTACGAAGGCGAGCAATCGGGCGAACCGATTGACCCGCTGCCGGGCTTCGTTCCGCCTCGCGAAACGCCCGAAACCAACCCGGCGCGCGCCAAGCTCTACACCCTCAATATCATCTCTCCGAAGAGCCACGCGTTTCTGAATTCCTGCTACGCCAACGAGGAGCACAAGATCAAAGCCCAAGGTGAGCAGTTCGTGATGATCTCGCCGGGCGACGCCACCCGCCGCTCCGTTCGCGACGGAGACCCGGTCCGCGTCTATAACGATCGCGGCGATTTCGAAGGCGTCGCGCGAGTGACAGACGACGTACCGGACGGGGTCGTCGTGGCAACGCTCGGCTATTGGCGCTCGCTGAACCGGTCGGACGGCTCGGTGAACTGCATCTCCTCGGACGCTTGGAGCGGCCTCGGTCGCGCGCCAACGTTCTCCGACAACCTGGTCGAGGTCCAGCGCGTGAACTAGCAGCTGTTTGGCCAGTCCCTCACCTGAAAACCCGCAAGGGTCTGTTCCCTAGGAAACACCCCCCGGCCCCTTAATAAAGTAAAAAGGGCCTGGGGAAGTAGGTGGACGGTCATTGCCGATCCGATTACGGGATCGTCCATCAGGCAGCGATGGAACCTCATGTCACCCGTACACGCGGCGTTGGCCGCAATCACATATCTGCTCGTCAAGCATACGGTCGCCGATTTCATTCTTCAGACGGACCTGATCTTCCGCCAGAAGGGAAGCTACGGCGCGTCGGGCGGCCTCCTGCATGCCCTCATTCATATCCTGCTGACGGCGCCGGTTTTTCTGATTTTCCCGGGCGGCAGCGCAGGCCTTGCCGCCGCACTTCTGGCCGCGGAATTCGTCCTGCACTACCATATCGACTGGACGAAAGAGCAGATCCTCCGCCGCGAAGGGTGGACCACCAAAGACACTTATTTCTGGTGGGCGTTGGGGATCGACCAGCTGCTCCATGGCCTCTGCTACGTCGCCATCCTATGGATTTGGCTGCCGGCTTCCTGATCCGGGACCACCGTTCGCTAATGCCATCTTGCGCACCCTATCGCTGCTCTGCCATATGCCCGCCGGAGGTGCGCCTTTCGCACAGCTACGATAGTTTGTCCGGCCGCTGTAACATTTCCCCTCCCGGCGTCGAAACCAATAGAGAAGGCGTATTTTGGACCGCAAGGCTCGGGACGCTCAATGGTCAGACTTGATGCGCGCCGCTATCGCAGGCGACGGATCTGCTTACCGTAAGATCCTTTCGGAGCTCTCGCAGGTCCTGAGGGGGGTCGTGCGACGCGGATTCGCTGGTGTCGGCGTGCCGCGTGACGACGTGGAGGACGTGGTGCAGGACGTGCTGCTTGCCATTCACTTGAAGCGCCATACATGGGACCAATCGATGCCGCTCGGTCCATGGGTATCGGCGATCGCTCGCAACAAGATGATCGACGATTTGCGCCGCCGGGGTCGCCGCCCCGAAGTTTCGATCGATTTGACTGACTTCGACATCGAGGGCGAAGACCAGCAGGCCGCGATCGACGCGGGTGACGTTGAGCGGATCCTGGACGGTCTTTCGGAAAAGAACCGCGACATCGTCCGCTCGATCAGCATAGACGGACACTCCGCCCGCGACGTGGCTGAGCGCCTGGGAATGACCGAAGTGGCGGTACGCGTCGCCTTGCACAGGAGCCTGAAGGCTCTCGCCGAGACCTATCAAGAGAAGAAGTTATGAAGACCGAGGACCTGATCAAAGCCATTGCCGCCGACGCCAAGAGCGTCGAGCCGCCTATCGCCCAGACGTTGGCGATAGCGGTGGGCGCAGGCGTGCTGATCTCGGCACTCGCGTTTTTGTGGGTGCTCGGCATCCGCGACAATTTCATGGACTCGCTGACAACGTCGGTACGGTTCGTATTCAAGTTCGTGCTGACGCTCAGTGTCGCCATCCCCGCCTTCGTCCTTGTTCGCGGGCTGGTGCGGCCGGATTTTAAGCCGGGTAGGCAGCTCTGGTTGCTGGCGCTGGCTCCGGCGGTGCTGCTGGCGGGCGTCGCGCTCGAGCTGATCGCGCTTCCGGCAGAGGCGTGGCGGGCCAACATGGTTGGTCATAATTCCATGGTTTGCCTGATCGTGATCCCGCTGTTGTCGCTGGCGCCGTTGATCGGCGTGCTCTATGCGCTGCGCCGTGGCGCACCTACGCATCCTGTCATCGCCGGGGCGGTCGGAGGATTGTTGTCGGCCGGCGTGGGCGCGACGCTCTATGCCAGCCATTGCCCCGATGACAGCCCGCTATTTCTTGCGGCGTGGTACACGATCGGCGTTGTGTCGATCACCGCCGTAGGCGCGTTACTTGGGTCGCGCTTTCTACGCTGGTGATGAGCGCCAGCCGTTAGATCAGATCGCGAATGCGGTAGTACAGCATCCCGAGCGCCAGCATGTAATTGCCGAACACGTCGCTCAGCGGCAATTGCACGTGCTTGATCCGCGCGAACAGATCGAACTTCTCTGACGTCCCGCAAATGGCTTCCGACACGATCTCGCCCGCGATATGCGTGGCGTTGACGCCGTGGCCGGAATAGCCCTGCAGATAGTAGAGATTTGGCGACAGCCGTCCAATCGCCGGCACGCGCGTCACAACGATGGCGATCGTGCCGCCCCATTTGAATTCCACCCGCGCGCCCTTGAGCTGCGGGAACACCTCCACCATGCGCGGCTGCATCACCGCCGCAATGTCGCGCGGATCGCGATTGGTGTAGTTGCATCGGCCGCCGAACAGCATTCGCCGGTCCGCTGACATGCGAAAATAATCGAGCACGACGTTGCTGTCCGCCACCGCCAGATTTTGCGGATCGACGGTCGCGGTCTCGCCGCCCTCCAATGGCTCGGTCGCGATGATGTAGCTGCCAGCAGGCAGCATCATTCCTTTGAGGCCAGACTGCCCGAACCGGTTGAAGATCTCACCGCCGATGACGACGGTGTCGGCTTCGACGCGTCCGCGTTCGGTCTCGACCCACGGCTTCGCCCCGCCCGAAAGATTGGTGACGCGAGAGCCCTCGAAAATCTTGACGCCGAGCGATGCCGCAGCATTCGCCTCGCCGCGGCAGAGGTTCAGCGGATGGAGATGACCACTGCGCCGGTCGATATAGCCGCCATAGTAGGACTCGGTGCCGAGCACTTGCGGCATCTGATGGGCCTCGACGACCTCGATCTGATCGCCGTCGCCATCCTTGATGCGCCCGTCTACATAAGCGCGCATATGATCCATATGGCGGGGTCGCGCCGCGACCTCCATCCAGCCGTAAGCCAGGTCACACGCAATTCCGTATTTTTTGACGCGCGTTTCGATGATCTCGTGCCCGCGATAGCGGATATCGCGCACGAGCTTGGCGCCGGCAGCACCGAGTTGACTCTTGATCGTCTCCTCACCGCTAATGCCGCCGATCATCTGGCCGCCGTTGCGGCCCGACGCGCCCCAGCCGATGCGATTGGCTTCGAGCAGAACCACGGACCGGCCGCGTTCGGCCAGGGATAAGGCGGTCGCGACGCCGGAAAACCCTCCGCCGACGACGCACACGTCGGCCTTCACGGTGCCTTCGAGCACCGGATAGCGGACCTGATCGTTGGCCGTCGCCGCGTAATAGGAGCGTATGTAATCTTGTGCTGTCACGATGGCCCGCTGCTTAGCGCGAGCCGTCGCGAAACACAAATGCCTCTTCCCATGATCAGCCCGTGGCGCCGAACGCCTTCCGGCGCTCCCGCTCCGCCCGGTCGGTCTGACGCTTGGTAACGTAGGCAGCCGAAAGCACGCCGAGTGTCACGATGCCGACCAGAATGGTCGAAATCGCGTTGATCTCCGGCGTAACGCCGAGCCTGACCTGACTATAGATCTTCATCGGCAGGGTGGTCGCGCCAGGTCCCGTCGTAAAGCTAGCGATGACAAGGTCGTCGAGCGACAACGTGAATGCCAGCAGCCAGGCCGAAATCACCGACGGCGCGATGATGGGCAGCGTGATCTGGAAGAACGTGCTGACCGGCGTCGCGCCGAGGTCCATCGCCGCGTCTTCCACCGACTTGTCGAAGTCCTGCAATCGCGCCTGCACCACCACGGCCGCGTAGCACATGGTGAAGGTGATATGCGCGAGCGTGATCGTCCAGAAGCCGCGGTC
>JBEVLH010000177.1:0-2941 GCA_040509255.1 Hyphomicrobium sp.
AATGCGAGAATTGCGAGTGAGCGGAACATGGGGGTTTCCTCAGCCGATTAAGCACGCAGGCGCAACGGCCCCGCGCTGCCGTTTGTTCCTTTGAAGGGATGAAGAAAGACGCCGCGATTGAGGTGCGCTGCGCATCGTTCGCGCGGCGGGCATCCTCACGAGGGCTCGCGGCCTCGATCGATTTATTGCACAGCCTCGATGTAAGCGGAATCTGGGGATTCCGAGGACGCCTTTACCAGACTGACATTTATGCTGTGTACGGCGCAGCTATCTGCGAGGTCGGATTTATCGCCCGGGTTCAAGACATTGATGTTTGCGCCTGACGCGGACGCCTTCGGCCACTGACCCTTCGGCGCCAAAACGACGCCGCAGGGTATCGATGCGGAGAGGCCCACTTTGAGTTCGATGCTGCCGACTTTGCTCCGTGCGGTGGCCAAATCGCCGTCGTGTAACCCGAGCGCCGCGGCATCGATCGGGTTGAGCCAAGCGTCGCAAGCTTTCAGTTGGCGGCTGATTTTAGCGTCATTGGCATAGCTGCTGTTCATCAGCCATTCGGATGCCGGCGATAACAGGCGAAACTCGCCTTGCGGCGGCCGTCGCTCGGCCAGCGGCACCGGTGCGGAGGGCAAATCGCAGGCGACATAACGCTCACCCGCCATCTCTATCTTGCCCGTCGGTGTCTGGTAGTCGTGAGTTGCGAACTGAATCGTTGGCTCTTGCGATGTGTGGACGGTGCCTTTCGCTGCCAGTGTTTCGAAATCCAATCCGGGCCGTGCCTGCCGCAGGATCGTTTCGATAATCTGATGATCAGTCTCGAACAGTTCCGGCTCGCTGAAACCCATCTTGTGTGCGAGGCGGCGGAAGATTTCTTGATTTGAGAGCGCCTCGCCCGGCGACTGCAGCGCCGCGACCTGGGCCGACAAGGTGTGGTTGAAGTAGGACATGACGATATCATCGAATTCCAGGAAACTTGCGGCGGGCAGCACGAAATCCGCGAAATCCGCCGTATCGGTTTGAAAGAGATCGACAGTGATCTGCAGCAAATCTTCGCGCGTCAGAGCCTTGCGGAGACGCATTTGCTCCGGGCTTGAGGCCGCAATGTTATTGTTCCAGGTAAAGAGCGCTTTCGTGCCGTTGTCTTCGAGACGCCCGGCGAGGTCCATGTGGCTCACCGAACGGGGGTCCGCATTGAGATGAGACGCGGAGAGGTAGCCGGCATTTACGCCACGAGTATCCCAGCCGTTGAGATAGAGGAAGCCTGCGCCGAGCTTTCCGATGTTGCCCGTCGCCGGCGGCAGCAGCGCAACCGATCGCATCGCGTTGCCGCCGTAAGTTTGGCGTTGGAAACCTTGCCCCATCCACAGGAGTGATGGACCACGAGCATATAGCAAAGCCGCTTTTTCTATGAGAGCGGCCGGAACGCCCGTCGTGGCTTCGCCCCAAGCCGGCGTACAGGCATCGAGTTGCGATTCAATGCTCTCCCAGCCGATGCAATGGGCGGCGAGGAAATCCCGATCGAGCAGCCCGGACGATCGGATGACTGCGAGCATCGCAAAAGCAAGAGCGGCATCTGTGCCGGGAAAAAGTTGGAGATGAATGTCGGCAGCGGCGGCCGTCGCGTGCCGGATAGGATCGACAACGATTTTCGGCACGCGATTCGCGAGAAGCCAATGTTCGTGCACGTGCGGAGCCGACGCGGACGGGTTTGCGCCCCATACCAAGACGCATTGGCTTGATGTGATCGTGCGGGGATCGAAGCCGCGCGTCGATTCTCCATAGGCGAGTTGAAGCGCGACGTGCCCAGCCTTGTTGCAAACAGTATCGGGATCGACTTCGGTAGCGCCAATGCGGTTGAAGAAACGCAGAGGAAAAATGCCGGCGATGAGCGAGCAGGTGCCGGTGTAATGGGTTTGCAGAACCGATTGCCCGCCATCGGTCTCGAGGATGCGTTGCAGCCGTTCTGCGATCTCGCTGAGCGCAGCCTCCCAGGATACGGCGGTGAATTCACCGGAACCTTTGGGGCCGACGCGCTTCAACGGTCGAGAGAGACGCTCTGACTTGCTCCTCCATACACCATTGTACGCAATCGAGCATTTGCCGCACAGCTTGCCCCTCGCCATGTCGTGGTCGGGATCGCCGACGATCGATACGCCGCCATCACTCGCCATTTTGACGAGCACACCACAGGCGTCGTAGCAGTCTCGCGGGCACGTTGTTTTGACGAATGTCTGTGTCGCCATGGCGTTCAGTCCCTCAGAGCGACCGTCGTATGACGAGCCACGGACTGCAGCCGCGGCTCGTCACTGATGTCTCAATAGACGGCGAGATATGCTCCCACGGCTACGGTCAACGCGCCAGCGATCGCAGCCACGTAGGGGAGAATTCCGGCCCGCCCGACATGGAGGTCCGAAGCGCCCGCGCCATCCGCCGCGATCTCCGTCAGCGCCGCCGGGAAGACGCCTTTGTCGACGATGTAGTGGCGGTAAAAGAAGAACGGCAGGACGAGGAACGCCGTGATCAGGCCCCACTTCAATACGCCTGCGCCGAAGACGTTCGATCCCATTCCGACGAAGAACAAGTTGACGAACCCGAGAAGACCACCGACGGCGATGAGCCACGTGGGGGATTTATAGGGCCGCTTTTGGTCCGGGCGATCCACGCGATGTATCCAACCTGATTCCAAGTTGATGAAATTGAAGACGAGGTAGCAGACGTTCGAGAGTGCGAGCAGAAACACGTTGTTGGAGACCAGAAGCAGCACGAGGTTCATCGCGATGTCTGTCCACATCGCATTGCCGGGAACCCCGTGAGAATTGGTTTTGGAGAGATACTTCGGCAGAAAGCCGTCCGCCGATGCCTGGTAGAGAGTCCTCGACGAACCCGACATCGCTGTCAGCACCGACAACAGCAGCGTGATGATCAGCATGGCCACGATAACCGC
>JBEVLH010000178.1:0-7808 GCA_040509255.1 Hyphomicrobium sp.
AGCCGGCGGCCGCAACCGACGACAAGACGGCACAGGCTGCGCTTCCCTTCGGCAAGCCTGGCGAGCCCGTCGATGTGGCTTCGAACCGTCTCGATATCGATGACGTGAAGAAAATCGCCCTCTACTCGGGTCAAGTCACCGCAACGCAGGCGGGGGCGACGATGACGTCCCCCGAAATGACCGTGACCTACGAGGGCGCAGTCGCTCCGACTGGCAAGGACGGTGATCAGGCGAAGGCTGCAAGCCCGGAACCGTCAGGCACCAAGGTGAAACAGATCGTCGCCAAAGATTCAGTTGTGCTTACTCAGCCGAACGGCCAGACGGCGACAAGCCGCTCGGCAGTTTTCAATACTTCCGCCAACACCGCTGTTCTCGAAGGCGACGTCGTGCTTACCCAGGGCGACGACCGTCGCGCCGTCGGCGATCGCGTCGACTACGATCAGACTGCGCAGACCATGTTGCTCACGGGACCGGTGGTCGTGACGCAGGGCGCCAACATCCTCAAAGGGCGCCGCTTGATGTACTATCGCACCACGCAAAAGATGCAGCTCTCGTCACCGGCCAACATCATGGGCAGCACCACGGCGGGACGCATCACGGCTCATTTCGTGAAGCCCTCGGCGAAGCCCGGCGCAAAACCATCGTCGGACGATGATCAAAGCAGCGATGGCATGTCGTTCGGAGCCGCGTTCAAATCCGATCCGAATTCGCCTTACGATGTCGTGTCCGATAGGCTCG
Organism: Hyphomicrobium sp.; assembly: GCA_040509255.1. Lineage (GTDB taxonomy): Bacteria > Pseudomonadota > Alphaproteobacteria > Rhizobiales > Hyphomicrobiaceae > Hyphomicrobium_B. Next base: position 739 of record JBEVLH010000178.1, read on the forward strand.
ATGTCGACGACAATGCAAAGACCGCAATTTTCACCGGCAACGTTTCGGCGGTGCAGGGAACGCTGACGATGCGGTCGCAGGAATTGACCGCGTTCTATACTGGAAATTCCGGACTAGCGACGGATGACGACGCTGCTTCCAAGGCCCCGGCATCGCTCACTCACCTGACGGCGCGCAAAAAGGTGGTCGTCACCGCGAAAGATGGACAGACCGCCACCGGCGATTGGGCCGAGGTCGATGTGAAGAAGAATCTCACGACCATGGGCGGCGCCGTCGTGCTGACCCAGGGCAAGAATATCGTCCACGGCAACCGGCTCGTCATCGACATGACGACGGGCGAAGCGACCATCAAAACCGAGCCGACAGCGACGAGCAGCGGAGCGAAGGTCAGCAGCAGCGACGGCGATGGCAACGGCGACATCATCAAAGCGGAGCGCCCGAGCGCCGTGTTCTATCCCAATCAGCTTCGGAAATCGAAAATTCAGGCCGACGGCTGGCAAGTCCAATCGGCGCCTTGACCGCGCCGCAGAGATGGCCACATTGCGGGCAACTAAGCGTGCCGACAGACGGCGAGGTTTTTGGTGTTTAAGGCTTTACCAATCCGCCTGAAATCGAACGGCCGCGCGGCGCCGAACCAGGCAGACACTCACGTCAATGGCTATGGCCAAAGCCAGGCCGCGCCGGGCGAAGATCCGCATGCCATCGGCGCCGACGGCTGGCTTACGGCTTACGACGTCAAGAAATCCTACCGCAAGCGCATGGTCGTAAAGGGCGTCAATCTCGCCGTCGGACGTGGCGAATCGGTCGGCCTTCTCGGTCCAAACGGCGCTGGCAAAACCACCGTCTTCTACATGATCACCGGCCTTGTAGCCGCCGACGAAGGCCGCATCACCATCGACGGTGAGGACGTCACCAAGCTCCCGATGTATCAACGGGCCCGGCTGGGCGTTGGCTACCTTCCGCAGGAAGCCTCGATCTTTCGCGGCCTGACGGTCGAACAGAACATCATGGCCGTGCTCGAGCTGATCGAACCCAACCGCAAGGCCCGTCGGGAGCAGCTCGATAGCCTGTTAGAGGAATTTTCAATCACACGGCTGAGAAAGTCGGCAGCAATGGCTCTCTCGGGCGGTGAGCGCCGCCGTTGTGAAATTGCCCGCGCCCTCGCCTCGCGCCCGTCGTTCATGTTGCTGGACGAACCGTTCGCCGGCATCGATCCCATCGCCGTTGGCGACATTCAGCAGCTTGTTCGCCACTTGACCGAACGTGGTATTGGTGTGTTGATCACGGATCACAACGTTCGCGAAACCTTAAGCCTCATCGACCGCGCATATATTATTTATGATGGTCAGGTTCTGACACAGGGCAAACCTTCTGAAATCATATCGAATGAAGACGTGCGACGGGTCTACCTTGGCGATATGTTCGTTAATACGCGTTGAGTATAGGTTGCTCCGTTGGGCTAGCAACGGAGCGGCGAATTAGCGTGGCGCTTTCAGCAAAATTAGAGCTGAGACAAGGCCAGCAGCTGGTCATGACGCCCCAGCTGCAGCAGGCAATTCGCCTTCTTCAGCTTTCCAATCTTGAATTGACCGAATTCGTCGATACCGAACTCGAGCGCAATCCGCTTCTCGAACGGGAAGAAACTCCCGGCGCAAAGCCGACCGAAGAGCCGGCCGTCGAGCGTCCGGACGAGCGTGGCGCCGGATCGGACGACGGTTGGCTCGATCTTAGAGAGCCGGTCCGCGATCATTCCGGCGGCCTCGACGTGGATTTCGGCAACGTCTTTCAGGAACCGGGAACGGGCGAGCCCGGGTCCTCGGCAGCCACCATGTCCGGCATGAGCTGGACCAACGTCGCGCAGCGGATGCACAACGGCGGCGATGGCGAAAATGACCTCGAAGACTTCGTGGCCAATCAGGTGTCTTTGCGAGAGCATTTAAGCGCTCAGCTGCCGCTCACGGTGAAGGAGCCGGTCGAGCGCCTCATCGGCCAATACCTGATCGATCTCGTCGATGAAGCCGGTTACATCCCACCGGATCTGGAGATGCTTTCCCAGCGCCTCGGCGCGCCGCTCGAATTGATCGAAAGCGTGCTGGCCAAGCTTCAGACTTTCGATCCACCAGGGATTTTTGCCCGCTCGCTTGCGGAATGTCTGGCGCTCCAGCTCAAGGACCAGAACCGTTACGACCCTCTGATGGCTGGCCTTTTGGCTCACCTCGACCTTCTCGGCAGCCGCAACATCGTCGCCCTCAAAAAGGCGCTCGGCATCGACATGGACGAACTCGCCGACATGATCCGCGAGATCAAGCGCCTCAATCCAAAGCCCGGCCTCAAGTTCGGTTCGGTGCAGCTCCAACCGATCGTCCCGGACGTCATCGTCCGCGCCGCGTCGGACGGCGCATGGCACGTGGAACTGAATAGTGACACTCTGCCGCGGGTCCTGATCAATCGCAGCTACTACACGCGGATCGCCCGCACCGCGACGTCGGAGAAAGACAAGGGATACCTCTTCGATTGCCTGCAGACCGCCAACTGGCTGGTGAAAAGCCTCGATCAGCGCGCCCGGACAATCCTGAAGGTGGCCGAGCAGATCGTCCGCCAGCAGGATGCCTTTTTCATGTATGGCGTGCAGCACCTTCGCCCTCTCAACCTCAAGGTGATCGCCGACGCCATTTCGATGCACGAGTCGACGGTTTCGCGCGTGACCTCGAACAAGTACATCGCCACCCCGAGGGGCATTTTCGAACTCAAATACTTTTTCACCTCCGCGATAGCGTCGGCCGCCGACGGAGAGGCCCACTCCTCCGAGTCCGTCCGGCACCGGATAAAGCAGCTGATTGACGCCGAAAGCGCTGGAGACGTCCTCTCCGACGACCAGTTGGTCGACCGCCTCAAAGGCGAGGGCATCGACATCGCCCGCCGCACCGTCGCCAAATACCGTGAGGCCATGCGCATTCCGTCATCCGTTCAGCGGCGCCGCGATAAGAGATTGGTGGAACGTCTAAGCGGGATCGCTTAAAATCCAGACCTAACCAAATGAACACGCTACATTTTTCGTTACAAACTTGAGTCATCCGTGATTTGACAGAGAGTATCATGGAGCCTATCGCTTGCAGTCCGAGCGCGCAGGCTTGGTGGTGGTCACACGCGACCTGCGGGCTTAGCGATAGGTGGCTCGTAGCCTCGGAGCAGATCACGCTCGGTAACGGGACAACGCGGCTCGGCAGTGCAGAACAGGCTTTCCCATGACCATCCAGATCACCGGTAAAAACGTCGAAGTTGGCGACGCCTTCCAGACCTACGCTGGCGACAAGATCCGGGGCGTCCTTCAAAAATACCTTGCGCGCGAAGTCGATGGCCACGTCCGGCTCGAACGCGAGCGCGAACTCTTCAAGACCACGTGCTCGGTACGGCTCACAAACGGCCTTTTGCTCGAGGCTCATGGTGAAGGTGCAGATGGCTACGGCAGCGTCGATTCCGCTGCCCACCGGCTCGAAACCCGCTTCCGCCGCTACAAAGGCCGCATCAAGAACCATTTATCGGCTGAAGCCGCACGGCGGAAGGTCGATATCGCGGCACGCGATTATGTTGTCAGCCTTCAGGACGACGATGAACCCGAGCAGGACGAAGCGAATCCCCTTATCATTGCCGAAGGACAGCGAAATATAAGCCATATGACGGTCAGCCAAGCCGTCTTGCAGCTCGACTTGTCGGAAGCGTCCTTCATGATTTTCAAGAACGCGGCCCACGGAGGGCTGAATGTCGTCTACCGGCGCACCGACGGGCACATAGGGTGGATCGATGCCGACCTGCCGTTGGCGGAAAAACCGAATGGGGCGTCAGAGCCCAAGCACGCGGATTGAGTTTAGGCTTAACTCTTGCATGACGGCCCTGTGGATATCGCCCGCTGTTCAGCGCGGCGGGCCACAATGACGGCCAGATCATCTTGGATGGGACAGGGATGAACATCGAAGACATGCTCGCCACTGATGCGATTATTCCGCGTCTCGAGGCAGAAGATAAAAAGCAGGCCCTTCAGGCGCTGGCGGCCAAGGCCGAGACGGCCACGGGTGCCGGCGCTCCCGACATCTACGCGGCGCTCCTGCAACGGGAACGGCTAAGCTCCACGAGCCTCGGGCGCGGCATCGCGATCCCGCACGTCAAGCTGCCAGGGGTCAAGTCGATCACCTGCATTTTTGCGCGCTTGGATCATCCCATTCCGTTCGAAAGCCATGACGGCGAGCCGGTCGATCTGCTGTTCTTTCTTCTCGCGCCAGAAGCAGCCGGCGCGGACCATTTGAAAGCGCTCGCTCGGATCTCCCGCCTTGTCCGCGATTCCGCGACGCTCGATGGTCTTCGCAACGCCAAGGACGCGGAAGGCCTACGCAACGTTCTGATGAAGCCCGTGACATCTCACGCCGCCTGAGTGTGCGACGCTCGCTAGTGAAGCACCGCGAGCGCACCCAGTCCGATGCCGCCGACCAGGATTCTCCACCATCCGAAGAACGACAGTCCGCGTTTCGAAATGAAATCCAGCATGTAGCGGACCACGATGACACCCGTGACAAACGCCGCGACGAAGCCCAGCACGATGTGGCTGATGTCATCCGGGGTCAAAATCGACCAGTTCTTGTAAAGGTCATAGGCGAACGCGCCCGTCATCGTTGGCATCGCGAGAAAGAACGAAAATTCCGCGGCCGTGCGCTTGTCCGCACCGAGCAGCATGCCGCCTACGATTGTTGATCCGGATCGCGACACACCCGGTATCATCGCCAGACATTGAACAAAACCGATGATCAGTGCCGTCGGAATGGGAATATCCATCACGTCCTCGTAGCGCGGCTGATATCGCATCCGATCGACAACCAGCAGGATAATTCCGCCAATAACCAGCGAAACGCAGATGACCAACGGTGATTCAAACAGAACCTCCTTGATGATCTTGTGTGCTGCAATGCCGATCACGACAGCCGGCAGAAACGCGATCAATATCGCGAACACAAAACGCCGCGTTCTGGGATCGCTCGGAAAATCGCGCGCAAGTGCCCACAGCTTCGTTGAATAGACCGTCAAAAGCGCAAGGATCGCGCCGAGCTGAATCAGCACCTCGAACGTCCGGCCGGAGGAGGATACGCCCATCAGCCGTTCTGTCAGGAGAAGATGTGCCGTCGATGAAACCGGCAAATATTCGGTCAAGCCCTCTATCAGCCCGAGCAACACGACTTGCCACGTTGCCATTCGCTCTTTCCCTCTGCCCGGCCCAAACGGGCGAACGGTTAGCAGAATTTCTCGGCGCCCCAAAGCGATCGTTTGGCTGAGTTGCCATCGAATCGACCCGCGCAGGTGTATAGTGCGCGCGACACGACGACAGGAACGCCATGCCTCTCCGCCTCACGCAATACCGCCTTTGCCCTCGGTCCAGGTCGATACGACTGGCGCTCGCGGAATATCGCGTCGATGTCGAATTGCTGGAAGAAAATCCCTGGGAATGGCGCCAGGGATTCTTGGCTAAAAACCCGGCGGGCGAGATGCCGGTTCTCGAGTTGGACAATGGGTTGTCGCTCTGTGGCGCGTATTCCGTTTCGGAATTCATCGCCGAGGACCACCCGTCCTCTGCCAATGCAATTGCGCCCGCACCGCCTGCCCTCTTTCCCGGCAATCGAGAAGACCGCGCCGAGGTCCGCCGTCTCGTCGACTGGTATCATGGTAAATTCGACCGCGAAGTCACGCGCGAGCTGCTCATCGAGAAAGTTTATAACTCGATGCGGCCCTCGGGGCCGATTCCGCCCGACCCAAGCGTCCTGCGCGCCGTCCGAGCCAACCTCAAATATCATTTGTCCTATACCGCCTATCTCGCGGACTCACGGCGCTGGCTCGCTGGCGATGACCTAAGCTTCGCCGATATGGCGGCCGCCGGCCATATTTCGACCGTCGACTATCTTGGCGAATTGCCCTGGCGAGACTACCCGGCCGTAAAAGCTTGGTATCAGCGGATGAAATCGCGCCCGTCGTTCCGGGCTTTACTTGGCGATCGGGTGCCCGGGACGACGCCACCACTTGCCTATTCGGATCTCGATTTCTAAATGGCAGTATGTTCGACGGCCCCACACCACGCTCCAATCTCAATCAAGCCCTTCGGGCGCAAGCGCACAAGCTCGGTCTAGACGCCGTCGGCATCGTGAGACTGTCCGCAGACGGTGAACTTCCCGGCAGGCTCTCGCATTTCTTGAGTGAAAATCGCCACGGCGATATGGACTGGATGGCGGAGCACGCCGACCGCCGCGGCGATCCTTTGCGACTCTGGCCGGAAGCCAAAAGCGCCGTCGTGTTCGGTCAATCTTATGCGCCGTCCGAGAATCCGCTTGAAGCGCTCGATCGACGCTCCAACGCCGCGATTTCCGTCTACGCTAAGGGCCGTGACTACCACGACGTCTTAAAGAAGCGGATCAAAGCTCTCGCGCGCACGTTCTCCGAAACGACTGGCGCCGAGGTCAAAGTCTTTGTCGACACCGCGCCGTTGATGGAAAAACCGCTCGCTGCCAAAGCGGGTCTCGGCTGGCAAGGGAAGCACACAATTCTCGTGTCTCGCGATCACGGTAATTGGCTTTTCCTTGGCGCCATGCTGACGACAGCCGAACTCGAACCGGACGCAACGACATCGGATCACTGCGGTTCTTGTCAGCGATGCCTCGACATCTGCCCGACCAAAGCATTCCCTGCGCCCTATCAGCTCGACGCCCGGCGCTGCATCGCCTACCTGACCATCGAACACAAAGGCCACATCGCGCCCGAGTTTCGTGCGCCGATCGGCAACCGGGTCTTCGGCTGCGATGATTGCGCCGCCGTCTGCCCGTGGAACAAGTTCGCGGCTACGGCGACCGAGATCAAATATGCGGCTCGCGCTGAAACTAACAATCCGCCCCTCGCCGAATTGCTGGCCCTTGATGACGCCGAGTTTCGTCTTCGCTTTGCCGGCACGCCGATCAAACGGACAGGACGCGATCGTATCGTTCGCAACGCCTTGATCGCCTCCGGCAACTCTCGCGATCGCTCACTGCTGCGCCAAATTG
>JBEVLH010000179.1:0-3804 GCA_040509255.1 Hyphomicrobium sp.
CCCGTGCGCATCGCCATCCCGGCCTCCGAGGCCGACGGCAGATTGCGCCCCGGCTTGTCGGTTGTCGTCAGCGTCGATACCCGCACGACGCCGGCCAATGCAGGACATGAGAAAACCGCGGAAAAATAGCGCACGTCCTGCGCGTAACCTAGGCGGACCGGCGGTCAAACCATGAGCAGCGCCACCACATTTTCCGATGAACCAAAGAAGCTCGAGTGGATCGGCGTCACGCCGCGCCAGCTCGCGGGCTTCATCGCGATGGTCTTCGGCATGTTCATGGCGATCCTCGATATCCAGATCGTCTCGGCCTCGCTGCAGGAAATCCAGGCCGGCATCTCGGCCAGCGCAGACGAAATTCCGTGGGTGCAAACGTCCTACCTCATCGCCGAAGTGGTGATGATCCCGCTGTCGGGATTCCTCTCACGCGTCCTTTCGACTCGCACACTGTTCTTCAGCGCCGCCGTAGGCTTCACGGCTGCCAGCGCGCTTTGCGCAACCGCGACCTCCATCAATGAAATGATCATCTACCGCGCCATCCAGGGCTTCATTGGCGGCGGCATGATCCCAAGCGTCTTCGCGGTCGCCTTCTCGCTCTTCCCGCGCTCCAAGCAGAACATCGTCTCACCGATCATCGGCCTCGTCGCAACGCTCGCGCCGACCATCGGCCCGACCGTCGGCGGCTACCTGACGGACACCTACTCCTGGCACTGGCTGTTCCTCATCAATGTCGTGCCGGGGATCATGGTCGCCATCGCAGTCTTCTTTCTGGTCGACTTCGACAAACCGAACTACGCCTTGCTGGATCGCTTGGACTACGTCGGCCTGATCTCCATGGCGCTCTTCCTCGGCTCGCTCGAATACGTGCTGGAAGAGGGCCCGCGCTATGACTGGCTCGACGATCAAACGATCGCCACCTTCGCCGTGCTCGCCGTCGTCGGCGCCGTCATTTTCTTCTGGCGCGCATTCACCGCCAAAGAACCGATCGTCCAGCTTCGCGCCTTCAAGGACCGCAACTTCGCGTTCGGCTCGGCCTTCAGCTTTACCATGGGTATCGGTCTCTACGGCCTGACTTACGTCTATCCTGTCTACCTGGGTCAGGTCCGCGGCTACGATTCCCTGATGATCGGCGAGACCATGTTCGTAACCGGCGTCGCAATGTTCCTCACCGCGCCCATCAGCGGCCGCCTCGCCGGCCTCGTAGATCCGCGCATCATGATGCTGATCGGCTTCTCAGGCTTCGCCCTCGGCACCTATATCGCGTCCTTCATCACACCCGACTGGGACTTTTGGGAACTTCTGATTCCGCAGATCCTTCGCGGTTCGTCATTAATGCTGTGCATGGTCCCGATCACCAACCTGTCGCTCGGCACCCTGCCGCCCGATCAGATGAAGAACGCCTCCGGCCTCTTCAATCTGACGCGCAACTTGGGCGGCGCCGTCGGCCTCGCGTTGATCAATACGATCCTCAACAAACGGCTCGACTTGCATCTCGCACGCCTGCACGAGCAGGTCGCCTGGGGCCACCCCGCCGCCGAGGATCGTCTCGCGTCCATGCAGCAGAACATGACCACGGCCATGCGGGCCGACGGCGACATGGCGGCGTTGAAGCAGCTCGCGATGATGGTCCGGACCCAGGCCAACGTGCTCTCGTTCGCCGATCTCTTCCTCATCCTGACACTGCTCTTCGGGGCGACCGCCGTGTTCACACTGTTGATGCGGAAGCCCGGTAGCGTCCCCGCGGGCGGCGGCGGCCATTAATGAACGCTTCGATTTCAATAAAATTTAATGCCTTCGCACCAACGCTTCCTTGACGTGCTGCATTGCAACAAGGTTCTTATGATGCTCAGTTAGGGCACGCTTCACGCGTCTCCAGCCACCCCCAGCTTGGCAGATCGAGATATGGCCCAACCCAACGGCATCGCACACAAAAATTCCGAAAAGAACGTTCTTGTGTTGCAAGGCGGCGGCGCGCTCGGCGCCTACCAGGGTGGCGCCTATGAAGCGCTCGCAGCTGGCGGTCTCGTGCCCGAATGGATCGCCGGCATTTCGATTGGCGCCATCAACTCCGCCATCATCGCGGGCAACCCGCCCGAATTGCGCGTCAAGCGCCTGCGCGAGTTCTGGGAACTCGTCTCGAGCCGCCTGACGTTACCGCCGCTCGCGACGGACGAGACCTCGCGCAAGCTCTTCAATGAAACCAGTGCCGCGCTCGTCGCATCGACCGGTGCGCCGGGCTTCTTCGAGCCGCGCTACCCTCCAGCCGTTTTCATGCCGCCGGGAACGGTGGAGGCGATCAGCATTTACGACACCAGCCCTCTGAAAAAGACGCTGCTCGAACTTGTCGATTTCGATCTGCTGAACTCGGGCAAGATGCGCATCAGCGTCGGCGCGGTCGAGGTCTCGAGCGGCAACCTGCGCTATTTCGACAGCGCCAACGAGACCATCATTCCCGAACACATCATGGCCAGCGGCGCGCTGCCGCCCGGCTTTCCGCCCGTTGAGATCGACGGCAAGCTCTATTGGGACGGCGGTATCGTCTCGAACACGCCGTTGCAATACGTTCTCGACGGCAGCCTCCCGCGCGCCGACATGGTGATTTTCCAGCTCGATCTTTTCAGCGCGCGCGGCACGGTGCCCGACACCCTCTTTGACGTTCAAACGCGCGAAAAAGAAATCCGCTATTCAAGCCGGACGCGGCTCAATACCGATTATTCGAGGCTGATCCAGTCTTTGCGCCGCGCCGTCCGCCGCCTTGACGGGGCGCTCCCCGATGACATCAAGATCGGCCCCGACTGGAAGCTTCTGTCGACCTTCAGTTGCAACGCCGCGATCACGATCGTGCATTTGATTCATCGCCGCGCCGTCTATTCCACGCAGTCGAACGACTATGAGTTCTCGCGCTACACCGTCAACGAGCACTGGCGCGACGGCAAGGACGACGTCGAACGCACCCTCCGCCATCCATCGTGGGTCAACCGCCAACCCCCTGAAGACGGCGTCATGATCCTCGACCTGACGAAAGACCTAGCGCCCCCACCGCCCCCGGAGACTCACCCATGAAAATCGAGGACGTCAAAAAACGCGCCTTCGCGATGCCTCTGACTAGCCCAGCTTTTCCCCCCGGCCCCTACCGTTTCGTCAATCGCGAATATCTCATCATCGCCTACCGCACCGACCGCGAAGCCCTCGAAAAAGTCGTCCCCGAGCCCCTCACCTTCGACGAACCAATTGTCAAATACGAATTCATCCGCATGCCGGATTCGACGGGCTTCGGCGATTATACCGAGTCCGGCCAGGTCATCCCGGTGAAATTCAACGGCGTCGCCGGCGGCTATACCCACGCCATGTTCTTGAACGATGGCCCTCCGATTTTCGGCGGCCGCGAGCTCTGGGGCTTCCCGAAGAAATACGCCACTCCAACGCTCGGCCACGACACCGACACCCTCGTCGGCACGCTCGACTACGGCCGCGTCCGCGTCGCCACCGGCACCATGGGCTTCAAGCACACCGCGCTCGATCCGGCCGCCGTTGGCAAATCGCTGGCCACTCCGAACTATCTTCTGAAAATCATTCCGCACGTCGACGGCAGCCCTCGCATTCTCGAACTCGTCGACTACCGATTGGAAGACGTGACGATCAAGGGCGCGTGGAGCGGCCCTGGAGCGCTCGATCTCGTTCCCCATGCTCTCGCCCCCGTCGCCGACCTGCCGGTCCGCGAGATTATCTCCGCCACCCACATCCTTGCCGATCTCACCCTCGGCCTCGGCAAGGTCGTCTACGACTATCTCGATACAAAATAAGGAG
>JBEVLH010000180.1:0-3256 GCA_040509255.1 Hyphomicrobium sp.
CTCGTCTACGCGGCGCTTGGATCCTTCGACGGATATGTCTCAACTTTCAAGCCGCACGAGAAGGACGCCGAGGGCCAGCCCTACCCGACGCTGCGCTGTCTATTTCCGGAAGCGCCGCCGGCAGGTCTTGTCGCAAATTGCGAGGAAGTTGGCGTGCTTGGGCCGGTCGCCGGTGTCGTCGGGACCCTGCAGGCGACGGAGGTGGTCAAGGAAATCCTCGGGCTCGGCGAAAGCATGGCCGGGCGGCTGCTGATCTACGACGCGCTCGCGACCCGGTTCGAGATCGTCAAGATAAGCTGGGATCCCGACAACCCGCTTTCGGGGAGAAGCCCTACTATTGTTGATCTCGCCTCCCACCAGGGATCTCAAGATCCGGCTTGTGCCGCCGAATAAAGCTGTCACGAAAGTGAGCGCATCGACGGCAATTCATCAGCTGTGGTGAGGCACCATCGTTCGCCTTGCCCAGCGAGCCGGTCGATCGTGAGAATCGCTTTCAAGACTTGAGGTCGTTCCGGTGCTTCCTCTGGTGCAAAATATCGTCTTCCTCATCGTCGAGCTGCTGCGGGTGCCGCTCGATCTTCTGATGGGCACGAAGCGACGCGTCTATGTGCTCTCGCGCGCCGTCGCCGCCCCGAAAGAAATTTCCTGGGCCGTCATCTCGGCGAACAAGATCAAGCTTGAAGGCTCGCCGCCGATGGAACTCGATACCGATCCCGATCCATCGCGGCCGGGCGTTTTCACCGGCATCAGCCGGTACGGCGAGCGGCAGCTGGCGTTCGCTTATCAGATTATCGCGGAGACGCCGGGCGAGGCTCTGACGCTTCGCCTGCTTCCCGATGAGTGCGATCCGCTATACCGGGTCGGAGAGGATTACATTGGCGCCGTCGCGGTGGCGGGAGATGAGCAGCAGTCCGCAATCACTGAATGCGTCGAGCTCATCCACACCAAGCTTTCCTCGCGATTCTTACTGCCGCTGACAGTGCTGCGCAGTCTTTACAGCCTGAAGCGGACGGCGGAGGTCCGCGCCGGGAACGGTCGCACAGGAAGCGATCAGATCAAGAACGCGCTGCTCACCGGGGCGCTGACATTTGCAAGTTTCTACGCGGTTTTCGACGTCGCGATCGCGGCGATGCTGATCGTCGTGGTGCTGCTGCATGAACTTGGACACGTTTGGGCGATGCGCTGGGTCGGTATTCCTGTGCGCGGCATTTATTTCATTCCATTTTTTGGTGGCGTCGCGGTTGGTGAAGGCTTCGGCAATAGTGAGGCGGCGCGAGGATTCGTTGCCCTCATGGGACCGGCGGCCAGCATGCTGACGACAGGGCTGTTCTTATGGCTGTCGCTACAAAACGAAGATCCGACGTTGTCCGATCTGGCGCTGATCAGCGCAGCGGTCAACGGCCTCAATCTGCTTCCGATCGTGCCGCTCGACGGCGGACGCGTTCTGCAGGCGCTGACATCCCGGCTGTCGCCGCGCGCCGCGCGCGCCGTTCATGCCGTAACGGTGCTGCTGGGATTGGCTTTTGCGGCGCTGCTCAGAGATTTTCTGATGATCGCGCTCTTTCTGTTGATTCTGCCGAGCGTTCTTTCGTTGCGTGCGGAAAGCTTTAGCAAGCCGACGCCGCTATCGGGCAGGGAAACGGCGTGGCTCGCGGGAGGCTACCTGGCGACCGTGGCGTTCTATGCAGCCGTGATCGCCGAGCTGTGGCACGACGCCTTGGCCGCGGGTGGCTCTTGACCTGAGCGCTTGATCTTTTCAAAGCATCGCGGGATGCACACGGTCGGGCGGAGCGTGGCCATCCGCAAAGGCCTTGATGTTGATAATGACCTTCTCGCCCATGTCGACGCGGCCCTCGATCGTCGCGGAACTCATGTGCGGAAGAGCGACGACGCGATCAGACGCGAGCAAGCGCGGATTGACGGCCGGCTCGTGTTCGAAGACATCGAGGCCGGCCCCCGCGAGAGCGCCGGATTCGAGAAGTCGCACGAGTTCGTTCTCGTCGACGACCTCTCCACGCGCCGTGTTGACCAGATAGGCCGACGGCTTCAGCAGCTTCAAGCGGCGCGCCGACAACAGGTGAAACGTCGCCGGTGTGTGCGGGCAATTGACAGACAGGATATCCATGCGGGTCAGCATCTGGTCGAGGCTTTCCCAGTAGGTGGCCTCAAGCTCCTCCTCGACCTCTTCGAGGACGCGGCGGCGATTGTGATAATGAATCTGCAACCCGAACGCCTTTGCGCGCCGAGCCACCGCCTGACCAATGCGGCCCATCCCGATGATGCCAAGGCGCTTGCCGTAAATGCGGTGTCCGAGCATCCACGTCGGCGACCACCCCGACCATTTGTTGGCGGGGTCACGCATGTAGTACGCGCCTTCTGCAAGCCGGCGAGGGACGGCGAGAATGAGCGCCATAGTCATGTCGGCGGTATCTTCGGTGAGAACGCCTGGCGTGTTCGTCACCAGGATGCCGCGGTTGCGGGCGGTGTCGAGATCGACGTTGTCGACGCCAGTGCCGAAGTTGGCGATGAGCCGAAGGCGCGGCCCAGCCTGTGTAAGGACGCCGCGATCGATGCGGTCGGTTACGGTCGGCACGAGAACGTCGGCGGTCTTGGCTGCTTCGACGAGCTGCGCCTGGGACATCGGCTTGTCATCGATGTTCAGACGGGTATCGAAAAGTTCGCACATCCGCGTCTCGACGACGTCGGGAAGTTTCCGTGTGACAACGACGATAGGCTTCTTCTGGGGCGTCGGCATTCGCTTCCCGTTGTTTGAAAGATGGGGCTGGCTCTCGTCGCCCGGACGGGCCCGCTTGAGAAAGTGCGGCCCCGTGTCTATCAGATGGCCTTTGCGAAGACAAAGTCCTGAAATCAAATAACAGCTGCCCCGGAGTTTGGGCACCCAATCCATTCATGCTCGAACGCGGGGGCAACGAGCTCATTCGAATGACTGAAATTGCCGCACGATATCGACGCCGCATGCGGTTTTGCCTCGGACACGCGCTGCCGGTGGCTGGCGCGTTGCTGGCAGCCGTCGCTATTGTCTTCCTTCCGGTTACGTCAAAGGCGGATGATTCGCCGCCGCTCGTCGGCAGCGGCTTGCCGGTGCCGCGCTTCGTCAGCCTCAAGTCGGATCGGGTGAACCTCAGGAACGGGCCGGGAACCGATTATCCCACGGGCTGGGTGTACCGGCGCGCGGGGCTGCCGGTGGAAGTGATCAAAGAATTCGAAACGTGGCGGCAGGTTCGCGATTCCGAGG
>JBEVLH010000181.1:0-6325 GCA_040509255.1 Hyphomicrobium sp.
CCGCTGACAGGCGATCCCCCTAAGGAAAATGCACCCGTCTTTTCGTCGTCCGGTGATGTGATCCGCTATGCCGCCCTTCGCGGCAATGCGCTCGAAGCTTCTGCACGAAAACTTTTCCCGGAAATCATCACCGTGCTTTCGCATCTTGCCAAGCTGCCGCGATCACGCGTCGCGCAGCTCTCTGGAGCAGGGCCGACTTGCTTTGCGCTTTTTGAGACCGAGCACGCCGCAAAAACCGGCGCCCGTATGCTCAGATCCCGCCAACCCAATTGGTGGATCGCGCCGACGCGACTGATCTAATCGCGCAGGTCGTCAGTGTGAGCGGCCGATGCAGAACTCGATCACCTGCTCGAGCGCATCCTTTTCGCGCCTTGGCGGGAAAATGGCGAGCGCGTCGCGGGCGATGGCACCATAAGATCGTGCCCGCTCGAACGTCGCCTCGATCGCCTTATGCCGTCGCATCAATGCAATCGCATGCTCAAGGTCGCCATCGGCGATATTGCCCTCGGCGACGGTCCGGTTCCAGAACTGCCGTTCCTCGTTTGAACCGCGCCGGAACGACAGGATCACCGGCAAGGTGATCTTGCCCTCGCGGAAATCGTCTCCGACTGACTTTCCGAGCCGGCCGCTGTCTCCCGCATAATCGAGCGCATCGTCGACAAGCTGAAAAGCCAGCCCAAGATTCTTTCCGTATGACCGTAGTGCCGACTGTTCCTCGCTTGGCCGCTGCGAAAGCGCCGCGCCGGATTCCGCAGCCGCCGTAAACAGAGCCGCCGTCTTCGAATTGATGATCGACAGATAGTCGTCTTCCGTCGTCGAAGTGTTCTTCGCGGCTGCCAGCTGCATCACTTCGCCTTCGGCGATCGTCGCCGCCGCGTTCGACATGATCCTCAGAACTGAAAGCGATCCGACATCGACGAACATCTTGAAGGCTTGGCCCAGGAGAAAGTCGCCGACAAGCACGCTCGCCTGGTTGCCCCAGATCATTCGCGCCGTCTTGCGGCCGCGCCGCGTTCCGCTTTCATCCACTACATCGTCATGCAGCAGCGTCGCGGTATGCATGAACTCCACCGCCGACGCCGTACGGATATGACCGTTGCCGGTGTAGCCGCACAATTTTGCCGACGCGAGCGCCAGCATCGGCCGCAGCCGCTTGCCGCCGCTATCGATCAGGTGATGGGCAAGCTCGGGGATCATCTCGACATCGGACACCGCCTTGTCGAGAATGATGCGATTGATCGCTTCCATATCGTCGGCCACGAGGTCGAGAAGCGGCTGGAGCTTCTGGCTCGTTTCGCGGACATCTTCGAGCGGTATAACGCGACCCAAGTTGGCCCCCAATGTTCTGTACCGTGTTAATATAGGTAGTGCGCTTCGGGCCGTCACGCGGCATCCGAAGCGGCAAAAGGATCATTCGTTTTTTGGATTTGCCATGCGCGAGTTAATTTTGACGAACGACCTGGTTCTCATCAGTTACGTCGAAGCGCTGCTCGCCGATCAGGGCATCGAAGCCGTGGTATTTGACCGAAATATGAGCCTTATGGAAGGGTCAATCGGGGCATTTCCGCGACGACTTGTCGTTTCTGAGGACGTTTGGCATCGTGCCAGCCGTATCCTTCAAGACGCCGGACTTGGTGAATGGATCGTTGGCCATGAACGCACCTGAGCCCGATCTGTCCCTTTCCGAAACGTCGAGCGAAGATCTTTTTCTGGGCGACGCGCTGGTCGTCCGCCAGCCCCGCTCCGGCTATCGCGCCGGCACCGATGCTGTCCTTCTCGCCGCCACGCTCGCACCCGAGGTGGTCGGATCAGGAACTGTGCTCGACGTTGGCGCGGGCGTGGGCGTCGTTGGATTATGCGTAGCGGCACGGTGTCCTGCCGCCCGCGTCACGCTGATCGAGCGCGAACCAAATCTCGCCGCTCTGGCTCGCCGTAACGTCGCCCGCAACAATCTGGCGATGCGCGTCTCGGTTGTCGAAGCCGATATCGCACGCGCCTCCAACGCGCTGGAGAGCGCCGGCATTGGCTCGGAAACCTTCGCGTTCGTGCTCGCCAACCCGCCTTATCACGAGGAGGGCCGCAGCACGGCCGCCGGTGATCCTCTGCGGGCCGCATCGCATCAGATGCCGCAGGATGCCCTGGAAATTTGGGCCCGCTTCATGAACCGTATGGCGGCCCCTGGCGGCCGGGCTACGATGATCCACAAAACCGAGGCCTTGCCGCGCATTTTATCCGTATTTCAAGGACGATTCGGCGGCATCGGCATTTTGCCCATTCATGCGCGCGCGGGCGAGCCGGCCATCCGCGTCATCGTCACCGGCATAAAAGGCAGTCGTGCGCCGGTCGCGATCAAATCGGGGATCGTACTGCACGGCCCGGATCAGGATTTTTTGCCGGAAATCGAAGCCGTTTTTCGCCACGGCGCCGCGCTTTCCTCCCCGATCGGCGGCTGATCGCCACTGGCAGCCCATCCACGATTGCACTAGACAAATCCGCTCTTCATCTATTGCGACGTACCCCTCCAACATCGCCCGCGGGAGTTTGAATTCATGTGGCCGTTTTCGCGTCAGCCTGTCGTGCCCGTCCTGCGCTTCAGCGGCCCGATCGGTATGGCAACGCCGCTCCGGCCCGGCCTGTCGCTCGGCGCTTATGCGGGCGCGATCGATAAGGCCTTTTCGCTCTCGAAGCTTCCGGGCGTTGCGGTGCTCATCAACTCGCCCGGCGGCTCGCCGGTGCAATCGAACCTGATCTTCAAGCGTCTGCGCCAGGTGGCGGCAGACAAGAAGAAGCGGATCTATGTCTTCTGCGAGGATGTAGCGGCGTCGGGCGGCTATTTCCTTGCCATCGCGGGCGATGAAATCTACGCCGATCCATCGTCCATCATCGGCTCCATCGGTGTCGTATCGAGAAGCTTCGGCTTCGTTGACCTTCTGAAACGTATCGGCGTCGAGCGGCGCGTCTACACTGCGGGTACCAACAAAAACCAGCTCGATCCGTTTTTGCCGGAAGATCCCGAGGATATCGCCCGCCTGAAAACGATCCAGAAGGACGTGCACGACGTGTTCATCGGCCTCGTCAAAGAACGTCGCGCCGGCAAGCTCCACGCCTCCGATGACGAGCTCTTTTCCGGGGCCTTCTGGTCGGCCTCAAAGGCTGCCGAGTTTGGGCTCATCGACGGAATAACGGACGTTCGGTCGAAGATGCAGCAGGTCTTCGGCGACAAGGTGCGGCTCAAGGTCGTCGAGCCGGAACGCGGCGGGCTTTTGTCCCGCCTACGCCGTGCGCCTGGGGCATCCGGCCTAGGCAATGGCGGCCTTGCTTTTGCCGACGATCTGGTGTCGGCTATGGAAGCGCGCAGCCTTTGGTCGCGCTTTGGGATCTAGGCCCGGAGGGCCGCGCAATGCCCCCAGTCATGTTTCTCGCCGTTGTTGGTTTCGCCGGTGTCGCGGCGTATCGTTTTCTCTCAGCCATTGGGCGCGGCGCCCACTCGGGGGCACGCAAGGATGACGCCAGCATGAAGCGCGCGCCGGCACCCGTTCGCGATCTTGGCAATCTCGATTGGGATGAGGCCTCAGGCGTCTACCGCCCTCGCCAGCAGCGCGAGAATTGAGAATAGTTCACGAAGCCCTCCGCAACATTTGCCGCTCTTTCTGATCGATTGCGGGTGCACTGCAGAAGCAACCGCCGGTCGCGTCGAAAGCCCGCGAAATTACCGCCGCGAAGCGTGACAAGGTGGCGTTAACGCGTATATTGCCGCCGCCAACTCATCCGAACGAGCGAAGTGATATGTCCCAGACGTCGGTTGCAACGAAGCCCGGGCGCTTGCCCGCGTTGCGCCCAAAAGCGGCCTTTCAGGATCTCATCCTGACCCTGCAGAGCTTCTGGAGCGCTGAAGGTTGCGTCATCCTTCAGCCTTACGACATGGAGGTTGGCGCTGGCACCTTCCATCCGGCGACGACGTTGCGCTCGCTGGGGCCCAAGCCATGGTCTGCGGCCTATGTCCAGCCCTCGCGGCGCCCGAAGGATGGCCGCTATGGCGAGAACCCGAACCGGCTCCAGCACTACTATCAGTTCCAGGTCATCATGAAGCCGTCTCCTGCCAACATGCAGGAGCTCTACTTGGCGAGCCTCGACGCCATCGGCATCGACACCTCGATCAACGACATTCGCTTCGTCGAAGACGACTGGGAAAGCCCGACGCTCGGCGCATGGGGTCTCGGATGGGAAGTCTGGTGCAACGGCATGGAAGTCTCGCAGTTCACCTACTTTCAGCAGGTCGGCGGCTTCGACTGCAATCCGGTTGCCGGCGAAATCACCTACGGGCTCGAGCGCCTGGCCATGTACGTGCAGGGCGTCGACCGCGTTTTCGATCTGAATTTCAACGGTCGTGATGATGACAAGCGCCTGAGCTATGGCGATGTCTTCCTGCAGGCCGAGCGCGAATATTCCCGCTACAACTTCGAGCACGCCGATACCGAGGTGCTGCTCCGTCATTTCAAGGATGCCGAGGCCGAATGCGTCGCCCTGCTCGCGGCCGGTTCCAGGAATGGCGAGGAGCACTTGCTCGCGCTCCCCGCTTACGATCAGTGCATCAAGGCGAGCCATATCTTCAACCTGCTCGACGCTCGGGGAGTGATCTCGGTCACTGAGCGCCAGAGCTACATCCTGCGCGTTCGCGAGCTGGCGAAAGCCTGTTGCGGCGCGTGGCTAAAGACAGATGGAGGACGCGCATGAACGACACGACACTCGGCATTATCGCGGCTGCCGTGCCGCTGATCGTTATCGGCTTTTTCGCACTTCGAAGGCTGCCGTGGATCTTTGCATTTTTTGTCGCCCTCGTTGCTGTCGGCATCGGTTATCTCCAGACGACCGGCACCATGCGCGATGTTGGACATAAGGTCAGGACGGTGCTTCCGGCGGGCCTCCTCTCGGAACATAAGAAGACTGAGGAAAGCGCGCCCACCGAAGGCGGCGCGATGAAGGTTCCTCCTCCGGCGACCGAACCGTCGGCTCCGGAAACGACACCGCCGCCCCCGGCCCCGCCCGCTGCGGAACCGACGCCGGCACCGCCTCCCGCCGCTGAACCGGCCCCGGCTGCTCCCGAGACGCCGCCTGCCGCTCCGGCGCCTGAAACTCCGCCGCCGGCATCGCCGACACCAGCGCCGGCCAATCCATAACCAACGATCTCTCCTCGCTGCCTCTGCGGCGGGGAGAGCCTCAGGGTGAGGGGCCGAAAGCAGCACCCTGCATCTTCCACCCCTCACCCGAGCTTTCCTGTATGACGGAAAGCACGCACGTCTTTGCGAGATCGATCCTGAATGTCCGAACTTCTACTCGAGCTTCTTTCGGAGGAAATTCCGGCGCGCATGCAATTGCGCGCAGCCGAAGATTTGAAACGCCTTGTCGTTGACGGCCTGAAATCGCGCGGCCTCGACGTCGGCGAAGCGCGAGCCTATTCGACGCCGCGCCGGCTGACGCTCGTCATCGAAAACGTACCGCCAGCCTCGCCCGCCGTGTCGGAAGAAAAGAAGGGTCCGCGCGTCGGCGCACCCGAGCAGGCGCTGCAAGGATTTTTGAAATCCGCCGGATTGGCGTCCGTGAAGGATGCAACCGTCGTCAAGGATGAGAAGAAGGGCGACTACTACGTTGCCAAAATCGAAAAGCCCGGCCGCGCCGCGCCCGAGATCATCGCCGAGACGGTGACGGACGTCGCCGCCAAGTTCCCCTGGCCGAAATCGATGCGCTGGGGCTCGTCACCGTTTCAATGGGTGAGGCCGCTGCAGTCCGTGCTGTGCCTGCTCGGCGGCAAGGTGGTGCCGTTCGAGATCGCCGGCATCGCATCGGGACATGAAACGCGCGGCCATCGCTTCCTCGGTCCCGGCCCGTTCAAGGTCAAAAACTTCGCCGACTATGAAGAAAAGCTCAGCGCCCATCACGTCATCCTCGATCCGGCCAAGCGCGTCGCCGTGATCTCCGAGCGGGCGCACGCGCTTGCCAAGGAGGCGAAGCTCGAACTGGTCGAGGACGACGCGCTACTCGCGGAGAACGCCGGCCTGACCGAATGGCCGGTCGTGCTGATGGGATCGTTTGAAAAAGCGTTTCTCGAAGTGCCCGGCGAAGTTCTGACGACGTCCATGAAGACGCATCAGAAATGCTTCTCGTTGCGCGACGCGAAGACGAGGAAGCTCGCCAACAAATTCCTGCTGGTGTCGAACCTCGTCGCCAAGGACGGCGGCAAGGAAATCGTCTCGGGCAACGACAAGGTCATCCGCGCCCGGCTCTCCGACGCCAAGTTCTTTTGGGAACAGGACCTAAAGCATCCGCT
>JBEVLH010000182.1:0-3538 GCA_040509255.1 Hyphomicrobium sp.
TCATCGGCGTCTGGGGCGGTAAGCGGCGCGTCTACGCCAGCTTCAAATTCTTTCTGTATACGCTGCTCGGCTCGGTTCTGATGTTGCTCGCCATGATGGCGATGTACTGGCACGCCGGCACGACCGACATCCCAACCCTCCTGCAGACCAAGTTCCCGCCCGAAATGCAGTGGTGGCTATGGCTCGCGTTCTTCGCATCGTTCGCAGTCAAGATGCCGATGTGGCCGGTCCATACCTGGCTGCCGGACGCTCACGTCGAAGCGCCGACCGCGGGCTCCGTGATCCTCGCCGGCATTCTTCTGAAAATGGGCGGCTACGGCTTTCTCCGCTTCTCGCTGCCGATGTTTCCGAATGCGTCCGCCGATCTCGCGCCGCTCGTCTTCACTCTCTCCATCGTCGCGATCGTCTACACGTCGTTGGTCGCGCTCGTTCAAGAGGACATGAAAAAGCTGATCGCCTATTCGTCCGTCGCTCATATGGGCTACGTGACGATGGGCATCTTCACGGCCACTCAGCAGGGCGTCGATGGCGCGATCTTCCAGATGCTGTCGCATGGCCTCGTGTCGTCGGCGTTATTCCTGTGTGTCGGCGTCATCTATGATCGCATGCACACCCGCGAGATCGCGGCCTACGGCGGCCTTGTGGAACGCATGCCGAAATACGCCGTGGCCTTCATGGTCTTCACGATGGCCAACGTCGGCCTGCCCGGGACGAGCGGCTTCATCGGGGAATTCCTCACCCTTCTGGCGGCCTTCCGGGCCAACACCTGGGTTGCGATCATCGCCACGAGCGGCGTGATCCTGTCGGCGGCTTATGCTCTCTATCTCTATCGCCGCGTCATCTTCGGCGCGCTCACCAAAGCCAATCTCAGGAACATTCTCGATCTTTCACCGCGCGAGGTTGCGATCTTGGCGCCGCTCGTGCTTCTGACGATCTTCTACGGCATATATCCGGGGCCCGTGCTCGACGTGACGGCGACGTCCGTGAAAAATCTCGTCCAGAACTATCAGTCCGCGCAGACAACGGCGGCGGCATCGCTGACGCATGGGGATCTCAATGATCGATAGCGCCGTCCTGTATACGGTCCTGCCGGAACTCATTCTCGCAGTCGGCGCCATCGCGCTGTTGATGATCGGCGTTTTTTCACCGAATGGCGAAGCCGCCGGCCGCACTGTCTCGTGGCTCGCGATCGCCGTGCTCATCGCCGCAGGCCTCGCAGTCTTCGATCAATCGGGTTCGTCGACCGTCTTTGACGGCGCGTTCGTGTCCGACGGTTTCACGCGCTTCCTGAAGATCGTCATTCTGATTGGCGGCGCGCTGACGCTCGTGCTGACGTTCGACAATTTCGGCCGCGCCAAATTGCTGTTGTTCGAATATCCCGTGCTCGTGGTCCTCGCCACGCTCGGCATGCTGATGATGGTGTCGGCGAACGACCTCATCGCGCTCTATCTCGGCCTCGAACTGCAATCGCTGGCGCTCTACGTCATAGCCGCATTCAAGCGCGATGACGTTCGTTCCAGCGAAGCGGGCCTCAAATACTTCGTGCTCGGCGCCCTCTCGTCCGGAATGCTGCTGTACGGCGCTTCGATCTTGTACGGAGTTACGGGCTCGACCAGCTATGCGACTATCGCGGCGGCGGCGAAAATGCCGGAGATGGCCTCCAACATCGGACTGACGTTCGGGCTTGTGTTCGTACTCGTAGGCCTCGCGTTCAAGATCGCGGCGGTGCCCTTCCACATGTGGACGCCCGACGTCTATCAGGGCGCGCCAACTCCTGTGACCGCCTTCTTCGCCGGGGCTCCAAAGATTGCAGCGATGGCGCTGTTGCTGCGCTTCACTCAGGCCGCGCTTCCGGGCATCGCGCCGCAATGGCAGCAGATCATCTTCTTCCTCTCGATCGCGTCCATGGCGCTCGGCGCCTTCGCCGCCATCGGACAAAACAACATCAAGCGGCTGCTGGCCTATTCGTCCATCGGCCACGTCGGCTTCGCGCTGCTCGGACTGGCTGCAAACAGCGCCGAAGGAACCGCCGGCGTCTTGATCTACCTCGCCATCTACGTGGCCATGACGCTCGGCGCCTTCGCTTGCGTCCTCTCGATGCGGCGCGGCGATCGCTACGTCGAAAACATTTCCGATCTTGCCGGGCTCGCGAAGTCCGACCTCACCTTCGCGACCGTCCTTGCCATTCTCATGTTCTCGTTCGCCGGCATTCCGCCGCTCGCGGGTTTTTGGGCGAAGTGGTACGTCTTCCTGCCTGTCATCAAGGCCGGCTTCTATCCGCTCGCCGTCATCGGCATGATCTCAAGCGTCATCGGCGCGTACTACTATCTTCGGATTGTGAAAATCATGTTCTTCGATGACGCCGTCGAAGCTTTCGTCCCGCGCGAGAGCCGCGAATCGCTCGTGATGGGCCTATCGGCTGCCTTCACCGTGGCGTTCGTTCTGCCGATCATCGGCGGCACGTTGGTCGATGCCGCGACGAGTGCTGCGACCGCGCTGGTTGCGGCGCACCCGCTCTAGCCGTCGATGGATGAACCCTCGCCTCGCATCCTTCACGTCGCCGAAACCGGGTCGACGAACGCCGACGCCCTGCGCCTTGCCCTCGCCGGTGAACCGCTGCCTTTGTGGGTCATCGCAGACATCCAGACCGGCGGCCGTGGCCGCTCTGGTCGGAAGTGGCTGTCTCGGCGGGGAAATCTTCACGCCAGCTTGGCCTTTCGTTGTAGCGCGACCCTCGCGGCGGCGGGACAATTGTCACTCATCGCAGGAATTTCGACCATAGACGCCGTCCGGAGCACAATGGATCTTGCGCCCGGCGCCGAACTTCGCCTCAAATGGCCAAACGACATTTTGATTGGTATTGCGAAGGCGGGTGGAATTTTGGTCGAGAGCACGTCTTCACGCGAAGGCTCCGGCTTTTTTGCGATTTTGGGTTTTGGATTGAATCTGACAGTCACTCCCGATGACATCGGACGAGACGCGACCGCGCTTGCGCGCTTCGGCACCCCGCCCGAGCCGCGCGCTCTTGTGTCGTCGCTGAGCGAGCACCTGGGCCTCTGGCTCGACCGCTGGAATGCCGGCGCGAACTTTGCCCCCATTCGCGAGGCATGGCTCGAACGCGCCGGCGCGATCGGCGAGCCTATCGTAATCAACACCACCAGCGGGCCTCTCTCCGCGACCTATGCAGGTTTGTCGGAGACGGGCGGCCTCCTCGCGAACGTCGATGGCATTGCGATGGAAATTACCTACGGCGATGTCGCCCTGGTTGGTGATGTTGCGCGCGAAGGGTCTGCATGACCGAACGCTCCGCGCCACCCTCGGCCTCGGGAAAATCCACACCGGACGAACTCGTATTCATGGCGCTCGGCGGCCTGGGCGAGATCGGCATGAACGTTTACCTGTACGGCTTCGGTCCGCCGCGGTCGCGACAGTGGCTGATGGTCGATCTGGGCGTGACGTTCCCGCACGAAAGCGAACCCGGCGCCGATGTCGTCCTGCCCGATCTTCGTTTCATTGTCGCCGAGCGCAAAAACCTTCT
>JBEVLH010000183.1:0-7744 GCA_040509255.1 Hyphomicrobium sp.
ACTCGCAGCGAGGCCCCAGCCCACAAGGCGCGAGGAAATGAATGAAACGCTCAATTGATCTCAGGAGCTGTTTTCTGCTCTGCATGGTTTCCAGTCCAAGTTTGGCAGCAGGAGGCGGTTGCGGCTTAGGATGCAGTGCTACCTCTCTGGGCGCCTGTGTTCGCGACGGATGGCAGCAGGGTCTTCCTGTCCGGAATGAATGTCCTGCAACCTCTCGACCAAGCCCACCGTGCCCCGCGGACTTCCGATGGGACCGCCGATCGATGTCTTGCGTGTCGCGCTGAGAGCGCCTTGGGTTTGCCGTAGTGGTCACCCGGCCGTTGACGCCTTGCGCGATCGCTGTGGACGGCTGCGCTGGCCCACCATAGCCGTCCATCAGGATCGACCGGTCTCAGCGCGTCAGCCCTCCTCCGCGGCTTCGCGGGCACTCTCCGCGCGTGTGGCGGTGCGTCCGATCTTTCGCGGCGTTTGCAATGCCACTAGGCTTGGCAGCGGGACAGTCCGGCTGCACATTTCCTAAGTCAATGCGAATAGGAACGAATAGAGTTGGCTGCGGCTGTTACAAATGCAGTCGAAACCCATAGAGCTGATTTATACGATTTTATCGCACGATGAGCCCGTCGCGGCCGTGAAAACGACCAGGACACAAGCTCGCAAGCTTTGCGACGAAGAATGGTTTCTTGAAGAGCTCTCCCTGCTGAAGTCAAACGGTGTGCCGCTTTATAGCCCCGGCACCCGACTGCGCGCCCGCCCAGCGATCGATGACGAATGGCTACGATATGACGAGGGAGCGAAAGAGGCCGGAGAAGTTGAGGACATGCTATTCGTCTATTTGGTCGTCATCGACGGAAATTGAGCAGGCTTGTCGGTTGAGTGCGGCGGCGACTAGGAACGAACAACGCTCGCCGTACGTAGACCTGCGCCTTTGGTCCTCCACTTAGCCAAGAGGCAGGGCTGGCGGCCTCGCTTGAAACTGACAGAGACGGGGCCGCGGCTTGCAATGCCCGCCGTATTCCAACGTGCTGGATTTATTGAAAGGTTCCGAGATGCGAGTGCCCCGAGAATTAAAGCCACGTCCAACGATGCACGATTCCACCGGCAGCAAGATCAAGCCTTCGGAGCGGCAGGCAGAAATCCAGCCGGCCAGTCCAGAAGAACGGGAAAAGGCAATCGAGGAACGCAGAGACAGAAGCGAATTGCCAGACGGTAGAGATTGAAATATGGGAAAAATGGGCTCTCGGTTATTAGCAACGAGGGCAAGTTTTCATTCAAAGCGAGCTCTCTGTTCCGTGGCCGAGAACTCCTAACGTTGAAACACAACGCCTAGTTGCCTCAGGCCGGCGCTTGCAGCCCCGGGGACCTAAGCCACTCGCTCATATGCGAAGCTGTGTCGTTCTGTCGGATCCGACGCAGAACATCATCGAGGGCGACGCCTGGCTTCAGGTTGCTGGCCTGCTCGCGCAACTTCTCGTTTTCTTGCGAAAGCCGTTATTCGAGGGTGGAAACTTGCTTGAAGCGTCGACGCTTGATCATGGCGCAGTCCTTTCCGGAGAGGAAGGCGAGCGCAACTAGCGATCTCATCACAGATGTAAGCCGAGGGTCGGGCTGTGATAGCTTATAAGGACACAACCGGAACTTAAGTTCTGCCCACTAGTGTACACAAAGGTCATTAGATTAGTTTCTGCTTGAACGTCAGGCCCGCAGGCGCTGGCGGGCTCGAGACGCCAGCTTCGGTTAGGCGATCCAAGCGTCGTCGACCGCGACCTCGAGCGCTCCGAGTTGGCTCGCTTGCTCTCGTTCATTTCCGCGTCGTTGAAGTCGCCGCGGATGTTTGCGGCCACCGTGTGCGCCGTCACAGCCTGCCGATGAAGATCGATTGCGGTAAAGATACGGTCAGAGGCTCGTGCCACCGCATGGGCGGCTTTTGACAACGGCAAAGCAGCTTCTGGGAGAGTTCCGCCAGTCACTTCTGGCAACGGCTTGGGTGATGAGACTTCAATGGTTCGTATCGATAGGCGTGCAAATGGCTGGCATGCTAAGCATGCGGTCAGCTCGGGTCATGGATTACCGTCCCAAGGATTCGGGCAAGTGCCGAAGGGGAGTCGCGAGCTTCCCTTCGGCTTGCATGCCGCATTGGGGCAAGCGGAAGCTAAAGCGAGAACAGTAAAAAGGCCGCCTTAAGGGCGACCTTACTTTCCAGACCCATTCAGGGCGCTATCGTTCTTAAAGCACTCCTATTTCATCTTCATCCCGGATTCGCGCTGGTTTCGCTGATACATCTCGCGGTCCTGGGCACTAACCTGGCCCATCATCATAGGACCTCCCATGGGAGCCATCGGGGCCGCAGTTGCCCCCATTTGAGCTTCAGACGCTTTCGGCTTGGACATTTTTTTGGCCAGAGCACCGGAAGTGGAGACGGCGAGGATCGCAAGACCGACAACAATTGCCTTCTTCATGAAGTTCTCCCTTGGCTTGGAAACGGCGCCGGTGGCGGGCTATTCCGCTATGCGGCCACGCGATAATCCGACTTGAGACCTTAAGTTCCAATCTGAAGGGACGACCAGCACCAACTGCCTCGGCATGAAGAAGCCCTCGGACCGGCTACCCAGCTGGTCGAACTTGGGATGAGGGCGAAGGCAAGGTGAGCCATTGGAAATCGGCGAACGCCAGAAGGATTTTTAGTTCAACTTGTCATTTGGAGGCTGGCGCGCGAACAGCTTTTCAGTCTGCTCCGCCAAATTTAGCAACTCTGCAGCCAACGCCTTGAGGGCAACTTTTTCTGGCGGATCTTTGGCGGCATCTACCAAGCGTATCAGGTCTGCCGCTTCTTCGCGGAGCCTTTGAATTAGTCCGGCCAGGTCGGCTTGAGTTTCGAGTCCCATGTGCAACTGCATTCGCGCAGGTATCATCGGTCGCTGACAATCATCAGTTTACGATCTCCGGGATGACGCGCAATACGGAACCCTCGGGATACGAGCCTAAAATCCGTGCCATGCCTACTAAGATGCGGAGCATGGAGATCCCTCTCGGGGTCGAGATTCAACGCCGCCAGCGATCGTTTCAACGCTTGGCGGCGTTGTCTTGACTAATCCCAAGTCACGACGATGGCTGCCAAGACGAGCATTGCCATGCCTAGCGGCACCATGATTGGTGGAACGATCCAGTCTTTGAACATGAACGGCTTACGATCTGACATTTACGTCGGAGCCCGCAGCCCTTGTTGGAAACGTCGCCGTTCGATCATGGCGCGCTCCTTCCGTTGGAGGAAGGCGGGAGCGCAATCGGCGATCTCGTCACCGATAAGTGCCAATGGCCGGGCGGTGATTGGTAGTGCGCTTTTAATCAAACAGCAGCAAGCTCTCTAGGGTCGCAGACGTCGCACAAATGAGAACAGTTGCGGGATCGATCGTAGAACTACCCGGGAACAGATGCGGTGGGTCCATCAGCGCGCCGTCGTAGACATAGCGCTCCAGCCTCAATAACAGATCATAACTCTCGGCCCGGCTAGCCAGGATCGCCTGATGTCCTTGCTGGGAGAATGATCGGCCAACGCCAAGCATTTCTCGCGCTGCAGTCGATAGTCGACGGCCCTCGCTATCACCATCACCGACCTCCCCGCCTGTCGCTCGATACGCCTCAACGCCCTTTCGGGTTTTGGAGTTCAGGCGAGGTAAGCCATTCGCTGATGTGGGCGGCAGTATCGAGTTGCCTGATCCTCTTTCGGAGGGCGTCCATCTCCGGACTAGGCCTGAGTTTGGCAAGCTCGGCTTCAATCCTGGCCTTCTCGGCCGCGATGTTTTCTTCGAATGTATGGTGAACATGATCAGTGACGCTTCATGACATCCTCAGGCTAACGGGTCCTAACCGCATGGTTTAGCGCGAAAATATTCTCGTTGCCGGTCAGAAGAGTCAACTAGCGTGCATTTCAACTTTCGCTCGATTTTATGGGCTATGGGACCTTCGTTCTTAGGCACAGAACAATGGATGTCGAGGGCGCGGCTTTTGCACGTCAAAAAGAAGCCCCCGGACCGTGCAGCGGGCCGAGGGCTAGGTGTCCGTACTCAACAAAAGTCCCAGCGGGGGAGCTGAGATACTCTCAACCTCCAACCTCGCGTCGGGTTCCGATTAGATCCCCGAAATGCGCTTACCGAGCAGAGCCAGACGCATACTCAGTCGGTAGCAGGCCCGAACGGCCATCCCTCCGACCCTGCATCGCTCTGGCGTGACAAACGATTAGTCCTGCCACCCGGTGCATTTGCGGGATGGCACACTCGGCATCGGGCTGAGCAAGTAGGATCATCAGCAGCGTGCCAAAGTCCTCGATCGCGGCGAATCGTCCTCCTCCAAGTCTGCGCCGAGGAATGCGTGTACACTTGGTGTGCGCCAGCCAAGACTTGCTCTGGTCGGTCATGCGATCGAACGAGCCGAGAGAGGGTTCAGCATCCTCGCCCTCCCCGTCATCGTCGCATTCCTCGATGTCAGGATTGCCGTCCACGATGTCCAAGAAGTTGACCAAACTCTCGACGAGTTCGCGCGACCGCATGCGCAGTCTTGCCCGCTTGCCTCCAAAAGGAGATCCATCTTGTCCGAGACGTCTTGGGTCGCTCGGGGGAGCCGCACGATGACCTGATGCCACATGGGCGATACAGCTGCGGAAAGCCCGGCAAACGATTGTAGGTCAGTTGCAGACGTGTTTGTGGGTGGCGTGCTAAGCACGCTCTCAGCCTTGGGCATGGTCGCTTCCTTGCTCGGGGTTAGGGCCGAGACGGAAGTTCGCGCTTCCGCTCGGCCTGCTTTTTCTGTATACTAAAAGTCATGGTCAAGCAAGACAAATCCGTATACAAAAAGTCGATGGGTAGACCGCCCGGCATAAAATATGGCGGGACCATCCCGGCGCGGTTTGAACTCGCCACTATGGAAGCGCTCGACGCTTGGGCCGATAGCCACGATGTCACCCGCTCCGAAGCCATTCGCCGCCTGGTCGAGCTGGGGCTGTCGGTAGAAGCGCCCCAGCGGCCGAGAGTGCACTCGACTGCGAAGCAGAGTGCCGCTCGCGCTGTTGAATTAGCTGGTAACGCGATCGACAAGCACTCCGATCAGGGTGCGTCGGACGACGAGCGCAGCACGCGTAAGCGCAAGCTCATACAGGGTCCGAGCGTCTTCCGCAATGCGCGCAAGGATCGGCCGGGCAAGGGCTCGAAATGAAACGACGGTTGAGCGTCCTAGTTTTCCTATCGATTATTGTAGGCGCCATCATTGCAGGGACTTGGTACTATCGAAGCAGGTGCTGGGGAATCGACGCGTGCGCGGCCGCAGAGGCCGAAAGTCATGAACGTGACAAGCCGAGCGAGCCACAATAGCCGTCCACTTCCGCCAGATGGTCGAAGTGGGCTGAAGGCGAGGCCGAAGATTGATCGGCGAACGGGGAACAAGCGACATGCGAGGTTCAAAGATTCGAGAGACCACATGCAGCGCCTGCAATGGTACTGGTTTTCCAGCGGTCAAGCAGCCCAAACAGCCAGGTCGGAAGATCTACCCTCTCAAGTGCCAGACCTGCGACGGCAAAGGCAAGATTACAGATGCCAAATGAAATGCCTAGGCGATCCGGACGCCTAGTCGAGCTGGGTCTGAAGGCGAAGAAATAAGCCGATGTTCGAATCCAAATTGCTCAGAGGCCGCGATTGGCTCTTGGTTGCCGCCTTTCTGGCAATCGGCTTCGGGCTTCTGTCCGCGTGGATCTACTGGCTGATCTGATCGGCTTGCGGCCGGCATCAGTACAACATTTGTTATGTGCAGATTCCGGCTGACGCGACCGCAGATTCGCATCGCTAACTGATTCGCTTTCCACCTTTTCCCGACCTATTTTGGACTCGGGACGAGGGAGCTTTGCCTATGAGTACACCGTCGATTGTTCCGAACGACCGATTGGACAAGGATTTTTATCTGGTTTTGGAGGATTTCCGCGCCGGCGCCGCCTTTCGGGAGACCGACGAGCGCATCAGCTACGTTAACCTGATCGACGACCTGCTGACCGGCCAGCACGACCAGGTACTCAGGATCGTCGCGTTCAACCCTGTCGAGGGGTGGTCGCGGGATGCGTCTGAGGACGTGGCGAACGCCCTGGATAAGCACATCGCTGCCGAGGGGCGCGAGGTCTCCGAGGGACTGCGGGACTTCATCGAAGGCCAGACCGGGCGCAAGATCGGCCAGCAGTTGGTACTGCTGTGATGGATATCGACATCGATCTGACGACGCTGGTCCTCTCCGCTGTCTACGTGGCCGAAGTCGACGGAAATCCGATGACCGCGAGCGACCTCGCGTTCATGCTCGAGTTGCCCCAGGGGGACATCGACATGAGCCTGTTCCAGCTCGTGGAAAGCGGGTCGATTTCGATGGACGGCGAACGTTATCGGTACGACCTAAACCGCCGACTAACCGCGTCCGAAGCGGCCAGGCTGGATGATCTGCACAACGGCATCGAGCGATTGCGTCCTCTGTTGGACAAAATAGAAGTGCGCTTCAACAGCTGATGATAAAGTTCGAGTACTGTAAGCCGATCAACGCGAAGGCCGTCCCGACCAGCCGCGACTGGATCCACGAGGTCAAATTCGACGGCTACCGCGGGCATCGTGCGCGATGGCAAGGTTGTCCGCTGCTGTCGAAGAGCGGGCTGGACTGGCCCTGGCGCCTCCCGTGGATCGTCGAGGCCGCGCTGAAGATTGAGCAGCAATCATCTACACCATGCATTGCCGAGGCGGAATTTCTGAAGCCGCCCGCATTTGCCCATACATTAACGCAATCAACACACAACAGCTGTACCGCATTCCAACTATCGACATCGCAGTCGACGGTGTCACCAACTCTTGGATGTGCAGACAACGTCTTAGTCGCCTCATGGCGCCATTGCTTTTATCTTGCCTTCCTAATCGGGCGGGCAAAGTCAACTCACTCTTGCAGATTTTCTCGACTCCTCGCAAACCAAGCATCGCTACTTCCCTCCATCTACACGGACAAATCTAGCCACAGCCGCGCTTGCGACGGGCATTCACGAGGCGGGGTCCATGCGTTCCTTCGCGCTCAGCACCAGGGCCGTCGCATGCTCTTCATCAGGTTCGTAAACAGGGCTGTCCAAGCACTTTAGCGCTCTCATCCCCGAGGGGCGGCAGCAGGCGAGAGATAGCGGACATTCCCCGTTTCGCGGCCCCGCCAGGGGACGCTCACCGCGCGCGCGGATCTCTGGTTCCTTTCCCTCCTCAGCTGCTGGGATAAACCAAGCGCCTTCCCTGCTCATAGTCCCAGTCGCTACTGCGCCGGCTTTAGGCGCAGCCGTTGCGTGACCTTGGCGCCAAATCCGACGTGGAAGTCGGTCTCGCTCACCCACATCCGGTGGAGGATGCCCGCGAGCTTCCGCGCCACCGCGGCGATCGCGCATAGCATGCTCGACCGTTTGGCAATCCGCAGGCCCCACGCCCGCAAGGCGGACCATTTTCTGACCCGGAGCAGCAGACTAGCAGCCGCCTCACAGAGCGCCTCCCGCACGGAGATGTCGCCCTGTTTACTGATATGACCTTCGAAGTCGATCGATGTACCGGACTGGTGGCGCCTCGGCGTCAGGCCAAAATGGGCGCCCACCGTACGTGATCGGGCAAAGCGATGGGGGTCATCGACGCCAACGTTGAATGACAAGGCCACCACCGGACCGACGCCAGGAACCGTCATCAGACGCCGGCACACGGGACCATGC
>JBEVLH010000184.1:0-4371 GCA_040509255.1 Hyphomicrobium sp.
GCGAGCACCCAGATGTTCTTGGCATGCGCCGCCGCAGCGATGGCAGGAATGTCCTGCATCTCGAAGGTCTGCGATCCCGGCGCCTCGACCAGCACGAGCCGCGTATTCGCGCGAAAGAGTTTGCCAATATCGCCGCCGACCTGAGGATCATAATAAGTCGTCTCGACGCCGAGGCGCTTCAGCATCCTGTCGGCAAACGCCCGCCCCGGTTGATAGACGCTATCGGGCATCAGGATGTGGTCGCCGCTTTCCGCGAACGCTAGCAGTGCCGTCGAGACCGCGGCAAGCCCGGACGACGTTAATATCGTCTGCGCGCCGCCTTCGAGATGGGTGATGGCCTCTTCGAGTGCCGTCGTGGTCGGCGTCGCGCGTCGCCCGTAGGTATAAGCTTGCGTCCGCTCTTTAAGTGCCTCGAGCGTTGGATAAAGAACCGTTGAGCCTCGGTACACCGGCGTGTTGACGAAGCCGTGCTGTTCGAACGGTTTTCGTCCGAGGTGAACGACTTCCGTCTCGGGTCGCTCTCCGCGCTCGGCATTTTCGTCTTTTACAGCCATTCTAAGGTTCTCCGGGCGGCTCGGCCGTCGTGACGCAAGTTTGGTTGCCGGTCAAGGCCTTGACCATTACGCGCTGACGCGGGATGTGTGGCGGCGCCTGCTGATACCAGACGGCCGCGCCGGAAGTCCGCTGCGTCGTCCGCCTGAGACGTGACCGAAGAGGCGTGAGTGAAGCATTGTTCGGAAATGCGCAGATGAAACGGGTCGTGCAGGCATTCGCGGCCGCAGTTTCGCTTCTCATTGCAGCCGCTGGTTTCACATCGCAAGCGCTGAGCGCGCCTATCAACATTCTCGATACCATTCGCGCCAGGGGCAAGGTTGTCTGCGGCGTCACCGATCACGCTGCCGGCTTGAGCGAGGTCAGTCCGCGCGGCGCATGGAGCGGCCTGGACGTCGAATTCTGCTCGGCTCTTGCGGCCGCTGTGCTCGGCGATCATGGGGCCGTCAAGTTTCTGAGCCTCAACGCCGGCGACCGGTTCAAGTCGCTGCAGCAGGGCGAGGTCGACGTGCTTCTCGGCGCCACGGCCTGGACGCTCACGCGTGATACCGACCTTGGCGCCCGCTTTACCGGCGCGCTCTACTACGACGGGCAGGGCTTCATCATTCCCCGCAACCACTCGATCGCCAGCGTTCTCGAGCTTTCAGGCGCCTCCATCTGTGCGCTCGCGGATTCGAGCGACGAAGCCGCGATCGCCGACTACTTCGGTGGCCGGAAGATGCGCTATCAGCTGATCTCGTCCGATCGCTGGGATGATCTACTCAAAACCTATTCCGCCGGCGGCTGCACGGTCCTGACCGGCGACATCACGTTGCTTGCCTACGAAAAGAGTCGCCTCGCAAGCGGCTCCGACCACATGCTTCTGCCTGAGTTGATCGCCAAGGAACCGTACGGCCCGGCAGTCAGGCTTGGCGATGACGGCTGGTTCGCTATCGTCCGCTGGGTCGAAATGGCGCTCGTTGCGGCGGAAGAACTCGGCATTTCGAGCGGCAACATCGACGCCATGAAGGCATCGCCATCGCATGAGGTGCGCCGCTTCCTCGGAATGGATGCCGACTTCGGCACGCCGCTCGGCCTGTCGAGGGACTGGACTATTCAAGTCGTCAAGCAGGTGGGCAACTACGGCGAAATTTTTGAACGCACGCTGGGTCAAAGCTCGTCATTGAAGCTCGAACGAGGCCTCAATAACTTATGGAGCAAAGGCGGCCTCATGTACTCCGCACCCTTCCGCTGATAGGTTTGCCGGTGAGAGTGGCACGGATCTGCGACGGGGACGGCGATGGGCGACAAGGTGGCGTTCGGCGCTTTGCTTGGAGAAATCCTGTTCCTGCTTCCGGCCGCAGGACTACTCACCCTGATATTGCTCTTTTGGTCGGGGCGTCGCCGTCGCCGCGGAATGCCCCCACCGGAACCTCGTGTTTTGACAGACTCCTATCGTGCCGTTGGGCAGCCGCCGTCTCCGATCGATGAGCCCGCTTTGGCGCCCGAACCGCTTTCGCTTCCCGAGCCTCAGGATCCGCAAGCGATCCGTCAAAAGATTGCGTCAGCAAACGAGCGAGGCGACAAATCCTCGCTGTCGAGCCTCTATTTCGAACTCGCTCGCGCCGAAGAGCACCGGGGAGATATCGGCGCGCGCATGGCGGCGTTGCGCTCGGCCGCAGGTTGCGGCGCTCTCCATGGCCCACATTCGGCGCACGCGGCGGCGCGGCTCGCGCTTGCGGAAGCAGCCCATGAGGCCGGCGACCTGAGCACCGCTTGCGAGCAATGGCAGATGGCACGCACGGCTTTCCTCGACGGCGGCGACGAACAGCAACATGCCCGGGTCGAGCGGCGCATGCGCGAGAACGGCTGCCCGACCGACTGGGTCCTTACGGATTTTTGAAATCCATCGGCACGGCTGACGTCGGCGCGATCGTCGTCGCGCCGCTCGAAACGCGATCACCGCTTTCGTCACTGGCGTTCGCCATCATGACTTCGACGCTGATGCTGTCGCCGTCCTTGATTTCGAAATTGTTGTGAAAAAGATGCCCGCCTGAGGAAGCCGTCACGAGATACTTTCCAGGTGCGAGTACGTGCGTCGGCAGCGCGCCGACGCTTTCCTTCACGACTTCGCCGTCGTCGGTCTGGATAGTCCAGCGAGTATCGGGAACGGCCTCGCCGCCGGCGCGCGTGACGAGGCGGAACGTCGCCTTGCCGCCAGCGTGCGTGACTGTGGTTTCCGTCAGCTTGCCGGCCTCGACCGTCACGTCCGCCTCGATTTTGGCATTGGCGTCGCCGTAAAGCGAAACGATCCGATAGATGCCCGAGTTGAGCCGGATGATCAGGCTGGGCTTAGCGCCGCTGATGATCGCAGCACTACCTTCGAAATCATCGCGATCGTCGGAGAAGATCGAATAGCTCACGCTTCCCGGCGGCGCAGGTTTGCCTGCGACAAGCGCGGACAGCCGAAGGCCGCCCGCATTCAAAACGAAGGCTTCGAACGGTGGCCCGTCGGACTTGACCATGATCTTGCGCGTCAGGTTGGCTCGCCCGAACGCGGCGTTGACTGTGTATTCACCAGGCTGCAGCTTTATGAATGGGCTGGCCTCATGTGACTCGGCGAGCAGCTTCGACTTGCCGGATCGCGCCGTCGTCTGAAAGATGCGCCAAATAAGCCCCTGTTCAATCTGCTGGCCGTCGCCCGTCAGCAAGGCGACGAGTTTGACCCCCGAACCCTTGTTCTTTCCCCGTTCGACGACGGTTGTGTTCTTTCGCTTCTCGAGGCTCGGTCCCCACGGCGCCGGAGCGGGACCGTCCGGGATCGGTTCCTGCGCGAACGTCGCCGTCGCTCCGCCAAGCGCCAGCATCACCGTGACCAGAACGCCCCCGATAAGAGCGTTCGATGCCCGCCGCGTGCGCGAACCACCTGTCTGTCGCAACGCTCCGGTCATCCTGGTCCAATCTCGATTTTCTGACTTTCGCCCGCCCGAACCTCGAACGCGGCTTGCCCATGTTTGTCGCGCGCATCATAGCGCACCGTGTATTGGCCGGGCGCCAGAACAGCGGTGGCATCCGAGCCTGTCGCTCGCCAGATCGTCATGCCGTTGCCGTCGGTGACTTCCCACGAGATGTCGCCGAACTTTGGCACCGCGCTTGCGGGCGGCGTGAAGTTCACTTGGCCCGACGCGATGTCGATGACGACGGTCACGGGTTTGCCCGCAGCCAGGTTGAGGTCTTTCGACTCCGAAAGGTGTGACGCCGAAACCGACGCGGTAATCCGGTACTGCCCCGGCGATAAATCGAGGTCGAGTGTCGGAACGATGGCCCGCGAGATGCTGGCGTGATTACCATCGATCCGATCGATGCGATAAAAGACGGCGTCGCCCGGCTTTGCGGGTGCGCCTGCGATGAGCGCCGAGATCTTCACAGGCACGAGCGTGACGGCCAGCGTTTCCGAAACGGTCTGCCCGGCCCCGACCGCGATCCGCTTGCTGACATGGCCGTTGCCGGCACGGGCTCCCACGTAATATGTGCCTTCGGGCAGCGTGAAGCTGGCGCGAGGACTGCGCGAGCGCGCGACTTCGCGCCGGCCGTCGGGGCTTTCCGGATCATCAGTCTCGATCGTGAACAGCACATCGTCGATGGCCTTGCCCGCACCGTCTGCAGCCGAAACATCGAGGCGGCCGGTCGCAAGCGCAACCTCGAGAGATTTGTTATCGCCCGCTACCAGCGTCACCTGCTGCGCCGACCTCGACACGCCGTCGACGACCGACAGGGAATAGTCGGCGGGCGCTACATAGAGGTCGACCGTTCCGCCACGCGCGATTGCGACAGGCATGT
>JBEVLH010000185.1:0-4273 GCA_040509255.1 Hyphomicrobium sp.
GAAGGGGCGAAGTCTCGGCGCAGTTTTCTTGCCGAGCGTGGCCAAGCGCGTGTCGGACGAAGTATTGGCACCGGAAAAAGCGATCACGCGAGCGCAGAAATATCAGTCCGAACTCATCATCTCGTTGGCCCTGAGAGTTTTGATCCGCCTCTCAACCGGAGTTCACACATCATGACGAAGATTACGATGACCATCAACGACAAGTCCGTTGCGGGCGATGTAGACGAGCGCACTCTGCTCATCGAGTTCATCCGCGATGTCGCTCATCTGACCGGCACACATGCCGGATGCTACGAAGCCCGCTGCGGCTGTTGCGCCGTCGATCTCAACGGCGCGACAGTCAAATCATGCAACGTGTTGGCGCTGCAGGCGCAAGATGCCACGATTTATACGGTTGAATCTTTGTCGCAGCAGCGCGTAACGCCTGTCACCCATATTACGACGCAAACGCTCGCCAGCGTTTACAAGCCGCTCGACGCCATGAGTTCGAACCAAGTCGATCTCCATCCGCTGCAGGCAGCATTTCATAAGTGCCATGCCCTTCAGTGCGGCTTTTGCACGCCGGGAATGCTGATGGTTTTGAAGAACTTTCTTGAAGAGAACCCGAATCCGACGCGGACCGAAGTTCGGGTTGCAATCTCCGGCAATCTTTGCCGCTGCACAGGCTACCAGCATATCGTCGACGCGGCCATGGAAGCGGCACAGGTAATGAGAGACGAGGCTAATACCACTGCCCCGCTTGAGACCGCCTGATGACCGCCCGAGAGATGCCCGCGGATTACACGGCTCTTGGATCGGCGCTGGAACGGGTCGGTTACTTCGCCGAAGAATCTGTTTGTGCGTCCGTGTTCCTGTCGTTGCGTTTGCATCGACCGCTCTTTTGCGAGGGTGAGCCCGGCGTCGGCAAAACCGCGCTTGCGCACGCCGTTTCGGAAGCCTTCGGCTGGCCGCTGTTCCGTCTTCAGTGCTACGAAGGGCTGGACGAGTCCGATGCCCTCTATGCTTGGGATTTCTCCCGCCAGCTCCTGCACATGCGTGTGGCGGAAAGCGTCGGGCGGAAGGGCGCAGAAAGCCTCGAGAACGAGCTTTACGATCGCCGATTTCTGCAGCCCCGCGCCATCCTCAAGGCCTTCGAAACGACGCCAAGTGTTTTGCTGATCGACGAGATTGACCGCGCCGACGACGAGTTCGAGGCGTTTCTGCTGGAAGCCCTGTCGGAATATGCGATCACGGTTCCTCAGCTCGGGACAATCAAGGCCGCCGTGCCCCCGTTTGTCATCGTCACGTCGAACCGGACGCGCGACGTACACGATGCGCTGAAGCGGCGTTGCCTCTATCAATGGATTGAGCATCCGAGTATCGCGCGCGAACGGGAGATCATTGAACGCTGCTTTCCGGCAATTCCGATACAACTCGCCGACCAGATCCTGGCCGCGGTCGCGCGCCTCAGAGGCGCCGGTATGCTCAAGGCTCCCGGAATTGCCGAAAGCTTGGATTGGGCGCGGTCGTTGCTCACGCTTGGCGCAACCGAGATCACGCCTCGCGAAGCCGCGCTCACGTTGGGGACCGTCCTTAAATATCACGAGGATCAGGCGCGCGTGATTTCCGGGAAATACAGTCTTCTGCTGCCGCAGGGAGCGTGACGAGGATGCACGCGGCGCAGAAATCGGTTCTCGGTTTCATCGAAACGCTTCGCGAAGTGGGCCTTTACATAGATGCAAGCCGCATCGAAAAGTTATTCGAGGCTACAACGGTGATCGAAGGCGGCGGCCTTTATACGCTTTTCCTGTGTGGTCGCACGACGCTATGCGGCTCCCCCGGCGATTTGGCGCGGTACGACGCGTGCTTTGCCCGTTACTTTTTCGGACACGATACGCTCGCGACCGAGATCCTCCCTGACCCCGCCGCCACGCCGATCATTCCAGGCTCGGCAGGGTCAGTAAAGCGTACGTCGGCCGACGATGACGAAGATGACGACCGCGAGATCGAAATGGGCGCAGCCAGCGCCGTCGAGATTTTGCGGACGCGGAAACTCTCGGCACTGTCGGCGGAAGAGCGGGAATTGATCCTTGAACTCATTTCCCAACTGCGCTCGAAAGTGGCGACGCAGCGGGGACGGCGGCGGAAAAGCTCCAGTGGTGGACCAATCGACATCCGCCGGACTGTGAAAGCCGCTTATGCACGCGGCGGCGAACCAGACCGACTGTTCAAAAGCCTGCCCCGCGAGCGCGCGCGGAAGCGAGTTCTTCTTCTCGACGTCAGCGGTTCGATGGCGCCGTTCGCACCCGGACTTCTGCGGTTCGGGTACGCGGCGTACGCGTGTGCGCGCCGTCGAACGGAAGTGTTCACGATCGGCACGAGGCTCACCCGCATTACCAAATATCTCGATACGAAGGACTGCGAAGCTGCGATGCTTGCTGCCTCTCGCGCTGTTCCGGACTGGTCCGGTGGAACCCGGATCGGCGATCAGATCCGGGCGTTTCTCGACATTTGGGGCCAACGCGGCATGGCCAGGGGCGCGATCATCGTCATTGCCTCAGACGGTTGGGAGCGTGGCGGCGCTGATCTGCTCGGCCAACAGATGCTGCGGCTGCAAAACCTAAGTCACCGGATCATCTGGGCAAACCCGCATAAATCGACCCCGGGGTTCGAGCCGCTTACGATGGGAATGCAGGCCGCATTGCCCCTGATCGACGATTTCGTAGCGGGCAGTTCCGCCGCGGAACTTGGGCGCTTGATCAACCTCATGGGCGATAGTTTTCGGCGTCGTCGCGACCGGGAGGTGAAGAATTCCACCATCCGATAAAACGCTCCAGCCGATTGAAGCTGGCGATAAATGTCGCTCCGCAGGTTCGGTTCGCCCCGACAGGCACGCCGCGATTGCAATGACGAAAAATAGGAGTTTCCGATGGCGAAAGTCGTAACCGCGCTCAGTATGTCGCATGCCCCTGGCGTGCTCGGATGGCCCGACGCTCCGAGCAAGGAGATGAAGGACAGCATTGCTGCATCTCATGCCGAATGCGCCCGGCGCCTCCAGGAAGCCAAGCCCGATGTCATCATCGCTTTCCTGGACGACCACTTCGAAAATCATTTTCGCAATCTCATGCCGACGTTTGCCGTCGGCATCGCGCAGACCCATAGCGGCCCGGCCGACTACATGATGGAAGCGCTCAAATTCGACGAAAAGGTTGTCATCGACGGTCAGCCGGAACTCGGCGAGGCGATGTTGCGCGGTCTGGTGAGCATGGGCTTCGACGTCGCTCGCATGGGCGAAATCGAATACGGCAACAATCTTCTCGTCCCACTCAAGTTTCTGACGCCAAATTTCGATATTCCGGTTCTGCCGCTGTACATCAACGTCTTTTCTCCGCCGCTGCCGTCGATGCAGAGAGCCTACGATTTCGGCGCCGCCGTTCGAAAGCTTGTCGACGCACTACCCGCCGATCTGCGCGTGGCATTCCTCGCGACGGGTGGCCTCTCGCACTGGCCGCCGGTGTGGACGGAGGGCGCGCCGGAAGACGATGAATTCCTGATGCGCATGAAAAAATATCAGACGGAAGGTCGTCACATCGCCGTCGAAGATCCTAGTCTGTATTCCGATCTTGCGAACTACGAGATCGAGATGGCGTCGAAGATGCAGTGGCCACTTCGCATCCAGCATCCGTTGATCAATGCTCATTGGGATCGGGAGATCATTGAGGCCTTTGCCCAGGGCGATGCTGAGAAGCTTCGCGCGATGACCTACGATGAGGTCGAGGAAGGCGGCGGACACGGCGGACACGAAATCCTCAACTGGATCGCCGTGATGGGTGCGATGGGTGGTGCGCCGGCACATATCGTTGGATACGAACCGGTGCCGGAATGGATCTGCGGGATGGGTTACATCGCCTACGATCCGGTGCTCGCAAAGGCGGCATAACCCGCACATCTCAAAAGTTGCGGGTGGTCTGAAGTCCGTCCGCTCCTTCTCACATCGCCAGCCAGTGCGAGGAAACGAAGGATCTACCATTGTGAAGCCAATGGATCCGCAATTTCAAGCTCAAGTGATCCAACGCAACCTTGTCGCGGCGGAAGATGTGCTGCCGAGCTTCCTGGCATGGCGGCGTATGGGTTTGAAGTGCGCAATCGTGACATTGGTGAACATCGAAGGCGGGTCGCCGCGCGCGCTCGGTTCGCTGATGGCTGTATCTTCGGAGGGCAACTACGCGGGATACCTCTCCGGTGGATGCCTTGAAAGCGCCGTCGCGGTTGAGGCACAGCAGTGCATTCGCGA
>JBEVLH010000186.1:0-3229 GCA_040509255.1 Hyphomicrobium sp.
CGACGTGCGACGTTGAAATCAGCCCGGTTTCGCCGCGCTTGTCCTCAAGCACCGCATGCTTCACTTTCACCTGATCGTCAACGCCGAAACCGACATCGTGGGCCTCGCCGGGCCGCAAAAGGGGTAGGTCTCCAGTCCCGACGAACGTCCCGTCGCGGAACAGATAGACGGTCCCCGGCAGCAACGGCATTCCCTTCGCTATTTTGAAATTGGCATAAAGATAGGCGTTGGGATCGGACTTCGGCACCGATCGGCACGCGAGCGTCGGCTCGATGTTCTCTGACGACAGCAACACACGCTTTGGTTCGCCTGTGCCCGCGACCGTTACCCGCCCGGGAACCTCGAACGTCGCATCGAATGGCGCGCTTTTGAGCTGCGCGACTGTCTCCTCGGCGGCGGCGGCCATCTCCGGCGCATCCGCAGCGATATCCTGAGCAGTAACCGCCGAGCGTTTCGCCATCAACGTCGGAGCCGGCGGCGGAGGCGCCATCGCCACGGGTTTCTGCTCCGGTTCGAAATCGACGAATTGCGTATCGAGGTCAGGCGCCGAAGAGCCGTCCGACGGCCGCGCCGTTGAAAGCTGCAGGATCACGCCGTCCCAGCTTTCCCCCGAACGCTGCGTGATCGCGGCGCGCCGGTCGAGCGAGAGTTTCGGCGGCTCGGTCTTCGTGCCGGTCTCGAGCCGCGCATCATAAAGCGGCGCCCAATGAGCGTCCGGAACCTGGTAGTGCACACTGAAGTCGGCATCGAGCGGGCTCTGGGCAATCACGTGGATGCGGACTTCGGTCTGCTCCGTCCGGGCGGGCGCCAGCGAAGCCAGTTGAATATTGATGTCGGATATCTGGCGGTCGAGATCGCGGATCTTCCGTTCGGCGTCCAGTGAGAGCTTGCCGGCATCCGCCGTAGCCTGCGCGATGAGGGCGAGAACCCTGGTCCAATCTTCCGGCGCCGTCGTCGGTGTCGACGGCGACACCGGCCGCGTCGGCAGTTGCGCGAGATTGGCGATCAGCTTCTTTTGCGTCTTCGCCGCTTGCGACTGGGCCTCGATGGTCGTCTTGTCATCCTTCAGCGCCTGGACCTTGTCTTCCAGCATCTTCCGCTCGGCATCCGCAGCTTCGCTCTCGGCGTGCTGCAGGAGCTTGCGTGCGGTATCCACGGATCCGATATCGAGCTTTCCCGTCGCGCGCCCTTCGACCCGGATCGACCCGGGCACGGCGCTTGAGGGCACATCGTTGACGATAATCGTGTGCTCGCCCTTATCGAGGTGCACCTTCGCGAGCCGCGTGACCTCCGCGCCTGATAGGAAGACGGTCACGTTATCGACGGCAGATGTCGCGGGAATGTTGGCGCCGAAGGCATCGACGGAAAGAGCGGCAAACCAAACCGCCGCTAAGACAAGGCGCATCTCGCTGGGACCCCTATTGTTCGCTCGTGACGCGTGGAAGGCGGCGCCTTGCCGGACTGACGACCTAGCCCATTATGGCTGATGGTGCGCGCGAGAAAAAGGCATTGACACAGCCGGTTTTAACCAGTTTCCGCGAAGGACTTTCTC
This sequence comes from Hyphomicrobium sp., assembly GCA_040509255.1. Classification (GTDB taxonomy): domain Bacteria; phylum Pseudomonadota; class Alphaproteobacteria; order Rhizobiales; family Hyphomicrobiaceae; genus Hyphomicrobium_B. Next base: position 1,553 of record JBEVLH010000186.1, read on the forward strand.
AATCTCACGTCCGCACCGCGGTCGCGCGCGCCTCGGCGTAGGCCCAATCGAGCCACGGAAGCAGTGCCGCGACGTCCCGCGTTTCGATAGTGGCGCCGCACCAGATGCGAAGTCCGGGCGGCATGCCGCGATAGGCGGCGATATCGAAAGCCGCCCCTTCGCTTTCCAGCAGGCGCACCATACTCTGCATGAGTTCGACGCGGGCCTCTTCCGGCAACGCCGTGACCTGCGGTTCGGCAAATCGCATCGCCACTGACGTATGCGACCGCGTCGCCGGATCGACGGCGAGCGGCGTGACCCAGTTCGTTTGCTCGATCCAGTCGTAAAGCATAGCGGCGTTGGCGTGCGCCCTTGCGATCATCGCATCGAGACCGCCTATGCGGTCCGCCCATCCCAGCGCATCCAGATAATCCTCGACGCATAGCATCGACGGTGTGTTGATCGTAACACCCTCGAACACGTCGCGAAGAATGCCATCATTGTTGGTCAAACGAAAAAGTTTCGGCACTGGCCATGACGGCCGATGAGACGCCAGCCGTTCGAGCGCGCGCGGCGACATCACGATCATTCCATGCGCGCCTTCTCCGCCCAGCACCTTTTGCCAGGAATAGGTGAGCACATCGATCTTGCCGAGATCGATCTCCTCCGCGAACACGGCAGACGTCGCATCGCAGACAACAAGGCCCTGACGATCGCGCGGGATCCAGTCGGCATTGGGCACGCGAACGCCGGTCGTCGTGCCGTTCCAGGTAAACAGAACATCGCGCGCAAAATCGACCTTGCCGAGATCCGGCAGATGGCCGGGCTCGGCGTCGAACGTGCGCAGATCGGCAAGCTTCAATTCGTTCGTCGCGTCGCGCAGCCAGTTGCGCCCGAACACGTCCCACGCCAGCACGTCGACACCACGCGCACCGAGCAGATTCCACATCGCAAGTTCGAACGCGCCCGTATCGGAACCGGGAACGATCGCGACTTCGTACCCATCGGGCAGCCGCAGGATCTCGCGCGTTCGCAAGATCGCGAGCCGTAGCCGCTCACGGCCATCGACGGACCGATGCGAGCGGCCGATAAGCGCGCGCGCCAGCGCATCCGGCGTCCAACCCGGACGCTTCGCACAAGGGCCCGATGAAAAGAATGGCCTCTCGGGCTTGGTTTTGGGCTTCAAGGTCTTGAGCATGGCCGCCTCTTAGCATGGCCGCCGCCCAAAGAAAAAGGCGGCCGCGAACGACCGCCTTTCGGCACCAAAGCAACACGAGAGTGCACGCTTTCTAATCGAATTTGATGCGCAGGCCCGAGCGGAACTGCTGCAGAACTGAGTCTGAGAAACTGAATTTGTTGGCTCCGGCGACCGATGGAGCCTCAGATGTAATGGCGCCGCCCTCCCATAGCATCTGCCAGCCGTTGTCCCAGATAATCGACTCGGTGATGTTCGTCGCGATACCGGCCTGCACGGCGGCAGCTAGATCGATCTGATTTTTGCTCTCCGATCCTCTGGGAGAATTGACCGCGCCAGCCGGAAGGTTCGGGTTTCCGGAGCACGTGCCCTCAGGGTATAACCCCTCATTAGAATTCTCTGCGCCGATGCACTGCGACGATTCCGTGTAGTTTCGCCTGAGCCTTCGCCAAGAAAAGCCTACGCCGCCGCCGATATACGGCGTGAAGCGCGTTCCCGTCGGA
>JBEVLH010000187.1:0-5359 GCA_040509255.1 Hyphomicrobium sp.
CGAGGGCCACTCGACAATTGCAATGCCGCGGGAAAGGGCCGCGTCGAGACCGAGTTCGTCGATCTCACCCGGATTGGAGAGGCGATAAAGATCGAAGTGCGCGATCTCGAAGCGGGGTGTCTCGTAGACTTGAACGAGCGTGAAGGTCGGGCTCGGAATTTCAAGCTGCGGATCGCCGGCGATGGAACGGATCAGCGCGCGTGCGAACGTCGATTTGCCGGCGCCGAGATCGCCGTCGAGGGCAATCATGTCGCCCGGCTGCACGAGGAATGCGACCTCTTGTGCAAGACGCGAGACGTCGCCTTCCGTCAGGTCGGGGAATGAGAATTCGGAATGTGTCATCGCGCCCGTATTTACGCCGCGCGCGAGCCGTCCGCCAGCCGATCTGCGCTACCGCCGTCCGTGCCGTGGGCGACGGGCTTTTCGGGAATGCGAACGATGACGCGCGTGCCGCGGCCCTCTTCGGAGGTGATTTCGATAGTGCCGCCGTGAAGCTCTACAAGGCTTTTGGCAATTGAAAGGCCAAGGCCCGCGCCGCGATGATCAGATCCGCGGCTGCGGCTTTCGAAGCGCTGGAACACCCGTCCGATTTGGTCCTTGGGAATGCCAATGCCCTCGTCGTCAACGCGGAAATTGATAGTGCCGTCCTGACGCCAGCAGGCCAAATGAACGGTGCCGTTGACTTTCGAAAATCCCACGGCATTCGACAGGAGGTTGTAAAGCACCTGTCGCATGCGCGCTTCGTCGACCATGATTTCGGTCACATCGTCCGCGACGGCGATGTCGATCGTGAGCCGTGCGCGGACGGCGCGTTCGCGGATTCCCAGGATCGCCCCGTCGATGATGGCACGGACGCCAGCGGGCGCGAGCTTCAATTCCAGGCCGCCAGCCTCAATGGTGGTCAGATCCAGAATGTCGTCGATGATCGATAGGAGGGTCTTCGACGAGAACATGATGTCGGCGAGGTATTCGCGCTGCTTGTCGTTCAACGATCCCATCATCGGACTGGAGAGTAATTCCGAGAAACCGATAATGGATTGAAGCGGCGTGCGGAGTTCGTAAGAAATGTGGCTGATGAAGTTGGTTTTTAGCCGGTCTGCCGCGACGAGGGCTTCATTGCGTTCGACGAGGGCGCGCTCGGCGAGTTTGGCATTGGTGACATCCGCAAACGTCAGGAGCGTGGCGCCATCGGGTAGCGGCATCAAAGCGTAGTCGATGACGAGATGGTCGGTGCGATCCATCTGTCCTGCGAGCGTTTCGCGCTCGTCCTGGAACGCAGTTACTGCCCTTCCGATCCGCATCCATGTGCCGGCATCAGGGTATAGCGCCTGGACGGCAGCGATGATCTCGCCAATGTGCGGGCCTTCGTTGAGCTTGCGGGGCAGGATTTTCCAGATTTCGCAAAAGGCGCGGTTGAAGAGCTTGAGACGACCATCGGTGCCGAACACCCCGACGCCCTCTTTGAGGCTGTCGAGCGTTTCGCGCTGGACGTCGATGAAGGCATTGTAGCGGCTCTCGAGCGCGATGCGATCGGTGTCGTCGGCGAAAAGATAAGTGACGCCCCCGTCGGCCCGCTGTTCGGCGATGACGTTGATGATGCGCCCGTCTGTCAGGTGCCAGTCATCCTCGAGCGGCGTGCCGGTGCGAGAACTTGCCAGCACCTGCGCCTTCCAATCGCGATGGCTGACCACGGGTGGGAGGACGCCAATCTCACGCAGGCGGTCGAGGATGTCGCTGTCGGTCGGCCGGGCACTAAGCCATTCGGGATCCAGCGACCACAACTTCGTGAAGGCGGCGTTGTAAAAGACGAGCTTCTGATCGCGATCAAAGAGAGCGACCGCCGTTTCGACGCGATCAAGGGTCCGATCGTAGGCGGCAATCTGACGGTCGAGTTCGCCTTGGGCGGTCTCGATTTCGGTGACGTCGACAGCGGCGCCAGCGGTCATGCCGTCAACCGGCAAGATGACAATATCGTGCGGCTTTCTCTGGCCGCCGGCGATCAGGTGCACGCGCGCGTTGTAGCGTTCGCCGGCACTGACGGCTTTGGCCACCTGCTTACGCTGGCGCGATTCGAGTAGTTCGATCTGGCGCTCAAGCACTTCAAGCTCGCTTTTGGCTTCGACAGCCTTGACATATGCTGCGTTCACCCAGACCAAACGGCCTCCGGCGTCGCGCAGCCACGCCGGCATCGGCAGAGTATCGAGCAGGGCGCGGCTTGATCTGATATCGCGCGCAAGGTTGGCGTGCTGCTCGTCGATACGGGCGATCTGGGCTTTGTAAGTCGAGACGTCCTTGAACCTCAAAACCGCGCGGCCTCCGGCGGCGCGTCCTTCCGCTTCGAGCGTGCCGCCCGCGATCGTTTTCAGGATGACGCTGAAAGCGCGCCCGTTGGCGAACAAGTTGTCGAGCGATGCCTTGAGCGCCTGCGCCGAAGGAGCCTGCAGCCAGTCGCCGAAGCGCAGGATTTCAGCAGGCTGTTCGGGAAGGCCCGGTACGCCCGCCAGCGTGTGGGACACAATGCGAACGGCATGTCCCTGTTCCCAGAACGCCAGAACCTGGGGCTCGGCCCGGATTATGGCGTCGGCGGCTGCAAGATTGCGACGGAGATGCTGGCTTTCGGCCTTGGCCTTGTGTGCTTCACGACGCGCGACGCTGGCCATGTGCCACACGATGAGGCCGGCGATGAAGACAGCGGCCGCAACGAGGGCGATCGCCCCTAGTTGGCGAATGTTGAGCTGGCTCGGATCAAGCTCGTGGTGGCCAACAAAGACAGCCAGCATCGTGGCGACGCATGCCATCGCGGCGACAAGCAGAAGCGCCAATTGGAGCTTGGTCGTTAGTCGTCGGCCGGAAGGAGGCGTGGCGGGCATCGAAATCCGTTGCGTCTCAGGCTGTCGGCGATCCGATAGCGGACACGCCGAGGCGACCCGTATCTCGCGACACGAATCAAACTTGAGTATGGGACGCCGATGGTGCTGCCGCCACAGTGAGGACCCCCCAACAAAGAAACGGCGCCAGAGTGTTTCCCTGACGCCGCGATCGTTGTGATTCGTGAGCCGTTGGGCCGATCAATAGCGATAATGGTCGGACTTGAAGGGGCCTTCCGGTTTGACGCCGATGTAGGCCGCCTGATCGGGGCGGAGTGCAGTGAGCTTGGCGCCGATCTTTGCCAAATGCAGCCTGGCGACCTTCTCGTCGAGGTGCTTCGGCAACGTATAGACTTCCTTGTGGTACTTGCCGTGGTTCGTGAAGAGCTCGATCTGGGCGAGGGTCTGATTCGTGAACGACGCCGACATCACGAAGGAGGGATGGCCCATGGCGTTACCAAGATTCACGAGCCGGCCTTCCGACAGCAGGATGATGCGGCGCCCGGTCGGAAATTCGATCTCGTCGACCTGAGGCTTGATGTTGTTCCACTTGAAGTTCTTCAAACCCGCGACCTGGATCTCGTTATCGAAGTGGCCGATGTTGCAGACGATCGCGCGGTCCTTCATGCCCCGCATGTGGTCGACGGTAATGATGTCCTTGTTGCCGGTGGCGGTCACGAAGATGTCGGCGCGGGGTACCGCGTCTTCCATCGTCACGACCTCGTAGCCTTCCATCGCGGCCTGGAGCGCGCAGATCGGATCGATCTCGGATACAATCACGCGGCAGCCGGCGTTTCTCAGCGAAGCCGCAGAGCCTTTGCCGACGTCGCCGAAGCCGGCGACCATCGCGACCTTGCCTGCCATCATGACGTCGGTACCGCGGCGGATACCGTCTACGAGGCTTTCACGGCAGCCGTAGAGGTTGTCGAACTTCGACTTCGTGACCGAGTCGTTGACGTTGATTGCGGGGAACAGCAGCGTGCCGTCCTTCTGCATCTCGTAGAGACGGTGGACGCCGGTCGTCGTTTCTTCGGAAACGCCCTTGATGCTGGTCGCAACCGTCGCGAACCAACCCTTGGGCTTCTCCTTCAGCGTCTTCTTGATGAGCGCGAAGAGGATTTCTTCTTCTTCCGATCCGCCCTTGTCGAGGAAGTCGGCGTCGCCGTTCTCGGCTTTGAGCCCGAGGTGGACGAAAAGCGTCGCGTCGCCGCCGTCGTCGAGGATCATGTTGGGAACGCCGCCGTCACTCCACTCGAAGAGCTTGCGGGTATAGTCCCAGTACTCGACGAGGCTCTCACCCTTCCACGCGAAGACCGGAATTCCAGCGGCGGCGATGGCGGCCGCGGCGTGGTCCTGGGTCGAATAGATATTGCAAGACACCCAACGGATGTCGGCGCCAAGAGCCGCGAGCGTTTCGATCAAGACGGCCGTCTGGATCGTCATATGCAACGATCCGGCGATGCGCGCACCCTTCAACGGCTTTGACGAGCCATATTCCTCGCGTGTGGCCATGAGGCCCGGCATCTCGGTTTCGGCGATCGCTATTTCCTTGCGGCCCCATTCGGCGAGGCCAAGATCCTTCACGATGTAATCGGAAAATTTCGTGCTCATGGCGCTTTGTTCCTCAAAGTGTAGCTTTCCTGGCGCCACGTCAGCCGGGCGTTCCTGTTGCCGCGATTGGGCTGCGGGGTGGAATAGCTCCTGGGCTCCTATAGCCACAATGCCGGGAGCGCGCAACAAGATATAAACAAGTCTTTATGTGCTTGAGTTCTCCCGGCGGCGGGGGCGTTATACTTCGTCGGTTAAAGATTTATCGCTAATGTAACATGTAATTATTCCATAAAATTTGAAACATCCAAGTAATGCTCCATTAAACTCACTATCACTTAAAAATTAGCGGATTAATTGATCTTAAATCTAGGGGCAGGCATGGTCGATCCCAAGTATTTTCCGTGGAGGCGGATCGATGAAGTGCGCATTTGTATTTAGAAGCGCTGCCTGCAGCTTGCGAGTTATGCACGGCATTTGGCCGCGAAAGAGCGGCGACCGGAATTGTTTGAAGTCCTTCGCGGCTGATACGCGCGGCAGCGTCGCAATCCTCTTTGGCCTTATGCTGTTCGTGCTTTTGACCGTCGTCGGACTGGCGGTCGATTACGGCCGCTTCGTCAACGCCCGTAATCAGACAATCCAAGCGACCGACGCCGCCGTGCTTGCTGGCGCCCGTGCCCTGCAAGCCAACGGTGGCGATCAGGTCGCCGCAGTAAAAGTTGCTGAAACCTACTATCAGCAGGCCGTAAAGAACCGAATTAAACTTGTCGACAAAAGCGACACCATCGATTTCGCTGTGACGGACAACGGGACGGCGATGATTACGAAGGGGAACGCTCAGGTCGCGACACCTTTCATGCATCTGGCCTTTCTCAATTCAAACAATCTGAAGTCGTTGCAGCTTTTGCATTCGGACGGCTCGGACTATTCGAAGGCCGTTCTCG
>JBEVLH010000188.1:0-8598 GCA_040509255.1 Hyphomicrobium sp.
GAGCCACGCATCGATGTTTCTCACGTCGCCGACGCCGTGCTGTACATCGCCAACCTGCCGCTCGACACGAACGTTCAGACGATGACACTGATGGCGACCACGATGCCCTTCATCGGCCGGGGGTGAGACCCTGCGTCGACTCTGCCGTCGACCATAGCAGCCAAAGCGCAACGAAAAGAAGACTCGCTGCCAAAACGCGCCGTGTCGTTTCCATGCGACCGGCATTTTCCAGCCAAGGACGCATCGTGGAGGCTAACGCGACAATCGTTGCATGCACCGCAGTTGCAACGCACGTGTACGCAATCGACAGCGTAATGGTTTGGCGGAGAAGGGCGCGGCTCGGGTCCACGAACTGTGGCAGTATGGCGATATAGAACACGGCCGCCTTCGGATTGAGAACATTGGTCAAGAAGCCCCGACCGAAATAAGGGGCGTATGAAAAGGACTTCGCGTCTTCATGCAAGGGGCTCGGCTCCTCGCCGCGCCAGATGTCATACGCCAGCCAAAGCATATAGAGCGCGCCTAGCCACCGGAGCAATTCGTACAGAAGGCGCGATTCTGAAACGAACGCGGCAACGCCGAGCGCTGCGAGAATACCGATCAAAAACAAACCTGCAGCTATCCCCGTGACCGTGGCGAATCCGGCTCTTCGTCCTTCAACGAGTGTGAGGACTGCGAGGTAGGTCATATTTGGACCGGGTGTCAGCTCGATGATGAACGAAACCCAAAGAAACGTCAGCGGGACGTTCCAGATCGCGGCGTCTTGCAAGGTGCTCAGCATAACGGAGCATCCTACCTGGATTTCGGGCGGATTTCGCTCGCGAGAAACGCCGTCAGATCCCGCGTCAAGTAATGAACGTGTCCCGGCAGTTCGCGCCATTCGCGAACCTTCAGCTGGGCCGGGTGGTCGATATAATCGGAATGGACGAGTACTGTCGTCATGCCAAGCGACGACGCTGGCTCGAGATTATGCGGCATATCTTCGAACATCGCAGCTTGCGGCGCCGCAACGGCATGCAGCTTCAGCAGCCGGTCGAACGCGTCTCGCTCAGGCTTCGGCACATACTCCAGAGCCGCGATATCGCAGATGTCTTCGAAGAGATCGAGCACGCCGAGCTTCTTTGCAACGTTCTCCGCGTGACGCCGCGAGCCGTTTGTAAAAATGAGACGGCGCCCTGGCAGCGCCGCGATCGCGTTGGCGAGTTCCGGCAATTCCGGAACCACGGCGAGATCGATGTCGTGCACGTACTCGAGAAACGGTCCTGGCGGCAGCTTGTGCACCTTCATCAGGCCCGCGAGCGTCGTGCCGAACTGACGGTAATAGGCTTTCTGCAGATGGCGAGCATGTTCGCGCGGAACGCCCAGCGCTTTCGCGATGTACTCGCTCATCCGGCGATCGACCTGAGCGAAGAGATTGCACGATGCCGGATAAAGCGTGTTGTCGAGATCGAAGACCCAGGTATCGATGTGATGGAAGCCGCGCTCTGCCGTCGCTCTTAATGAGCCCGGCGCCCCGGCAGTGGCCGCCATCAGGTCCTGCCCTTCTTGCGCTCTATCCGCTTCACAAGCGTGCCGACGCCATGCTCAGTGAAAAGTTCCAGCAGCACGCAGTGCGGCACCCGGCCGTCGATCACCACGACGCCTTCGACGCCCGCCTCGACAACCTCGATGCAGCCCTCGATCTTCGGGATCATGCCGCCCGTGATCGCGCCGCTCTTGATCATGGCGCGCGCTTCTTCGATCGTCAGGCTTGGAATCAGATTTTTGTTGGCGTCGAGAACACCGGACACATCTGTGAGCAGCAGCAGTCGTTTCGCCTGCATGCGCGCCGCCAGCGCCGACGCGAACGTATCCGCGTTGATGTTCAGGGTCTCGCCATCACGGCTGATCGCAACCGGCGCGATGACCGGAATGAGATCCGATTTCGAAATCACCTCGACGATGTGCGGATTGATCTCGATCGGATCGCCGACAAAGCCGATATCGACCTCCTTCATGATGTTGGACTGCGGATCCGGCATCTCCGTGATCTTCTTCGCGATCATCAGATTGGCATCCTTGCCCGAGATGCCGACGGCCTTGCCGCCCTGCTGGTTGATCGCCGACACGATCTCCTTGTTGATCTTGCCCGCTAGCACCATCTCGACGACCTCGACGGTCGGCTTGTCGGTGACGCGCAGACCGTTGACGAAATCGGACTTGATCGCGAGTTTCTGCAGCATCGCGCCGATCTGCGGGCCGCCGCCGTGGACGACGATCGGATTGATGCCCGATTGCTTCAGGTAAACGATATCTTGCGCGAACGCCTTGAACAGGGCCTCGTCGCCCATAGCGTTGCCGCCGAATTTGATGACGACGTTCTTCTCGTCATAATCGATCAGATGCGGGATCGCTTCGGCGAGAATCCGCGCCTGCTGATGGGCAGTGAGCGGAGTTTCGGCCGGCCCTGTGGCGGCCTTCCCAGAGAGACTTTTCGCTGACGTCACGGGCTCATCCTATCGCCAAAACGAGGTCGCGCCGGCGGCGGCCGGTCACCTTGTCGCGGTTTTATAGCTGCTCGGCGCGTCGCCTCAACGGATTTCCCAGGATTGCAGGTCGACGGGCGGTCCTGACGCAGCTGAGCGGCATCTGGGGACTAAGCCAATCCTCACCTGCCAACGGCCGCGCCGCTGCTATAACCTTGCCATCGGCGTATGTTTTCGCCACGCTATTAGAATGAGTCTGGCCGGTCCTGCCCGTCTTGGCCCTCGTTTCAGGAGATGTCGTGGGCGTGACGGCAACAGATATTGCGCAGATCCCGATGTCGTCGGAACTCGCCGCGACTTTGGCTCGCGGCGCTGAATTCGCCGGCGCGACCGGAGCGTCTGATGTTTCGCTTGAGCATTTGCTCGCGGCCCTCTGTGACGACCCCGACGCCGCCGCCGTCCTCGAAGCAAGCAACATCAGCGGCGAACGCATCAAAGCCGACGTGATCTCCCGCGTTCTCGGAGCTGCGCAATCCGCACAGCAGCCGCAAGATTCTCTCGGCGTCTCCGTCGAAGTCCGGCGCATTCTCGAAGCCGCCTCGGCCGCGGCGCGAGGAAGCCGCCGGCGGGATATCAACGGCGCCATCGTCCTGGCCGCCATCGTCGGTGACGCCAGAAGCGCCGCCGCCGAAATCCTTGAGGCTCATGGCCTGACGTTCGAGAACGCGATACGCGCGTTGCAGTCCGCGCTTGCGCCGCCGCGCGAGGTTTTGCCGGCGCCGCAGCCCCCCGTGACCGACGATGTGCTGGCTCGCGCCCGCGAACGGGTTCAGTCGCGATCCGCGCCCTCGCTACGCGATATCATGAAGGATATGCCGAGGCCGGCGCCAATGGCCCCGCCGGTCGCGATGCCCGCCGCGCCGCCACCCGAGCCGCCGGTGCCGCAGCCGCCTTTTCCACAAGCACCCTCGTTTGAGGTCAAGCCGGAGGCAAGCGTTCCCCTTCCGGAAATCGTATCCGCGCCGGATCTTGCAAATGAACCGGTTGGGCCGCCCCCTCGGGCCGCCTATCCGCGCACAGAACTACCCAGATCTGAACCCCAGCGCCCCTATGAGCAGGCGCCCGTAGCAGCGCCGCAGACAGGCGGCGGACCCGAAGTTCAGCGCCGGACTGAGCCCTCGTTTGGGCCACCAGGCGCCGCGCCGAGACCTGGAGAGCTCTCGGGCGCTGGCGCGCCGGGCGCAACTCCCGGACCTCCGCAATTTCCGAACGAACCCTCGCTGTCGCCTCCGTCCCGCTCCCCCCAGCAAGCTGGTCCTGGCGGTGGGCTGAGGCAGGAGGCAAATCCATTTCCGGATGCTGGCGCCGACCCGAGATTGCCGGGTCAGATCTTCGCCGACCTGCCGCCACGACCCCAGCCGTCGCGCATTCAGCCGCCACCGATCCCGTCGGCCGGACCGGCACCCGGCCTTGGTGGTCCGCCCCTGGCTGGCCGCGCGCGCGGGCCGGGAAATCCCGGACCAACCCTCGCACCGCCGCCCAATCAGCCCGGATCTTCACAGTTCGGTCCGCCCGGGCCGTCGTTGTCGCCGAACGCGCCAATGGGAGCCCCGATGGCTCCTCCGGGAAGGCCGAACGCCGGACAGGATCCGGCTTTTCGTCCCGGCGCTCCAATTGGCGGCCCCGCGCGACCGCCTGCCCAAGCTCAAGCGCCGCGCCGGACCGCAAAACGCAACAAGGGTGCCGACGTCGAAACCGGCCAGCTTGCGGAAAACATTCCGCGTTCGATGCGCGTCGGCAAAACCGTTCGCGCCGAAATTCGCATCGCCAAGGCATCGGTCAAAGCTCTGACCGAAGGCCTCGAAGGCACCGGCCAAGTCTGGCAGCACCCAATCGCCGCAACGAAAGCCATGTCGGTGCGCGTCCGCGCGCCCGACGGCGGCTTCTTCATCGAGTCGGCCTCGCCCGAAACCCAATGGATTGAAAGCAATCTCGGCTACGCCAGCGACGACTTCGCCAGCTGGCGCTTCCTGATCACGCCGCAGTCACGCGGCTGGTCCGACCTGCAGATCATCGTCTCGGCCCGCACCATCGGCGCCGACGGTGTCGCCGCCGAAACGGCGCTTCCCGATCAGATCGTCGAAGTGAAGGTCCGGACCAATCTCGCTCGCACGTTCGTCCGCCTCTTTAGCTGGACAGTGGCTGCCGTCGTCGGTGGCGCGCTTGCAACGTTCGGCGAAACCGGCATGACGATTGCGACCGCCTTGATGAAAAAATTCGGCCACTAGGCCTTAGCCGCCGTGCCCCTCGAGAAGCTGCGCGATCGTCGCGCGTAATTCCTCGAAACCCATGCCTTTTTCCGACGACGTCAGAATGATCGCCGGAAACGCCGCCGGATGTTTCGCCAATGCTTTCTGCGTGCGTTCCGCGACTTTCTCGAGATCGGTTTTGCTGATCTTATCGACCTTCGTCAGCACGACCTGATAGGACACCGCCGCGCCGTCGAGCAGCGCCATGACCTCGTCGTCGACCGGCTTCATGCCGTGACGTGCGTCGATCAAAACGAAAACCCGGAGCAATGTCCGGCGCCCCGCAAGATACGCGCGCAGCACCTTGTTCCACGCGGCAACCTTTTCCTTGGGCGCTTCGGCGAAGCCGTAGCCCGGCATATCGACGAGATAAAGCTCGGCCTCCGGCTCGGTGAAGAAATTGAGTTCCTGCGTCCGTCCGGGCGTGTTCGAAGCGCGCGCCAGCCGAAGCTGTCCGACCAGCGCGTTGATGAGGCTCGACTTGCCGACGTTCGATCGCCCCGCGAAGGCGATCTCGGGCCGGTCGTCGGGCGGCAGATGATCAAGATCGGGCGTCCCGCGCGAAAACGTCCAGGCCCGCGTGAACAGACGTCGGCCTTTTTCGATCTCGTCGGCCGAAAGGGTTTCTGCGTCCGTCATACCTGATCCAAGCGCGCAGACCCGGGCACGACCCGAGCATGCGCCGAAACTATTTTCCGGGGTCGCCGCTGCCGCTCGGCCGGATCAGTCGCAGCAGTGGCGCGAACGTGCGCTTGATGTTCCCGAATAGGTGAATTTCGGCGCCGTTCTTTTTATTGATGTAAAGCTGCTGCGCGATCGAAAGCGTGTTGCTCCATGCCCAGTAGATCACGAGGCCGGCCGGAAAGCTCGCCAGCAGGAACGTGAACATAACCGGCATCCACTGGAAGATCTGCTGCTGAATCGGATCGGGCTGCGGCGGATTGAGTTGCATCTGAACCCACATCGTAATGCCCATGACCAACGGCCACGCTCCGAGATGCAGGAACGTCGGCGCATCAAACGGCAAGAGACCGAACAGGTTGAAGATCGATGTCGGGTCCGGCGCCGAGAGGTCCTTGATCCACCCGAAGAATGGCGCGTGCCGCATGTCGATGGTGACGAACAGCACCTTGTAGAGCGCGAAGAACACGGGGATCTGGAGCAGGATCGGCCAGCAACCCGCCAGCGGATTGATCTTCTCCTTGCGATAAAGCTCGAAGATCTCTTTCTGCTGCCGTTGCGAATCGTCCTTGTACTGCTCTTTGATCCGCTGCATCTCCGGCTGCATCTTCTTCATGCGCGCCATGCTCTCGTACTGCTTGTTCGCCAGCGGATAGAACGCCGCCTTCACGATCACGGTCAGAATGAGAATGGTGATGCCGAAATTGTGGACGACGCCGTTGATCAGCTCCATCAAGTGAAACAACGGCCGCGTGATGAAATAGAACCAGCCCCAGTCGATCATGCGGTCGAAGCGCAGAATGTTCAGCGCCTTCTCGTAGCCGTCGATCAGAGAGGCTTGCTTCGCGCCGGCGAACAGATGGCCTTCGACGCCCTTGCGCATGCCGGGCGGAACTGCCAGCGCGCCACCGAGATAATCGGTTTGAAAGGCGTCCCTGCCTGCCGGATCGCGCGCCGGCAGCGCCGAATACATGGCGCGATACGGCGCCTTCTGGTTAGGGACGAGCGCCGTCGCCCAATACTTGTCCGTGATGCCGAGCCAGCCTCCGACGACGTTCTCGAATGTCCGCGGCACGCCTTCTTTCAACGCGCTCGCATAGGTGTCTTCGATCAGTCCATGGTCACCCGAGATACCCACGAGGCCCTCGTGCAAGACGCTATAGATCTGCGAGGGCGGATGGCCGCTCCGATGCACGCGCGCGTATGGCAGAAGAGAGATCTCTGCATTCGTCTTATTCTCAACGTCGTCGACAACCTTGAACATGTAATCGTTGTCGATCGAAATGGTGCGATGGAAAATGACACCTTGGCCATTGTCCCACGACAGACCGACCGGCGTCTCCGGCGTTAGCGTAGTCCCATTGTCGACCTTCCACTCGGCGTCCCGTCCCGGAACCTTGATCGTCGAGCCGACCTGCGGCACCCAGCCGAACTCTGCGAAATACGGATCGAACGAGCCTGCGGGCGACAGCAGCGTCACCATCGGGCTGTTGGGATCGACAGTCTCGCGGTATTTCTTCAGGACCAGGTCGTCGATACGACCGCTCTTCAAATCGATCGAGCCTTCGAGCGACGGCGTCGCGATCGCGACACGCGGCGAAGACTTCAGAATTTCCTCACGTGTTTTTGGGAGCGATGGTTCCTGCTGAGTGCTCCCGGGCACGTTAGCAGCCGGCGCCGCGATCGGCCCATTCGCGACATTGGGAGGGCTTTCTGCAGTGGCCTTGCCCGTGTTCTGCGCGTCGAGTTCCTTATTGAACTCCTGGCGCGCCTGCTCGTGTTTGATCTGCGGAGCGGCAAAAAAGTACTGCCATCCCATCAGCACGAGGAATGACAGCACCACGGCGATAATCAGATTGTTCTGGTCTTTTGGATCGCTAGGAGAGCTCATCAAGTCCTCGAATAGGAGTCGGCCCCGCGGGACCTTTTTGGGCCCGGAAGCGATGCAGGAAGCTGGTCATAAAAGGAAGGGGACACCCAGTCACGCTGAACCTTTGCTGTCGACGCGCGCCGACTTGCGGCCGTGCAGACCTGAGATCGCGCGATTTACGTCCCGAAGAAGCAGGTCGAAAGGGCGATCGAGGGCCGCAAGCCGCGCGACCACCACATAATCGCAGGCGCCGAGGTTGGCCGTTTTGGTTTCGGCCGCAAACGCCGCCTTGAGACGGCGACGGATGCGGTTCCGCGTAACGGCATTGCCGATTTTCTTGGTGATTGTGAAGCCGAAGCGCGGCCCGCCATCGCCACGAGAGCGGTCGCGGGCAATAGCGGACGAGCGTTCCCGCATTTCGATCAGGAACGCAGGCGTCGATTGACGCCGACCGCCGCGAACAGCGAGAAATTCGGATCGCGCCTTGAGCGTGGGCAGAATAGGAATGACAGCCTCCTCAGCCGCGAATAGCGCAGCGGGGCCCAGGCGCTAGACCCGGTTAGGCCGACAGGCGCTTGCGGCCCTTCGCGCGACGGCGTGCCAGAACCTTCTGACCGCCGGCCGTCAGCATGCGTTTGCGAAATCCGTGGCGGCGCTTGCGAACAAGGCGGCTCGGTTGATATGTGCGCTTCACGGAAGTCTCCGTCCAAGTCTCTTAAATCCGCCTTCCAAACCCGATCGGCGGCATATTGCTGTTATTTTTCCGGACCTTACAAATACACATTGCCTGGGCAAAACCCCAGCCAAGTGCACATTTCTCCGGAATTGGGGCCCTTATAGTTGGGCCCTGAGGGCAAGTCAACGTAAGCATGGCTTTTCGTACGGGCCCGCACCGTGACAGTGCTCATCGCGGCAGGGGATAGCGCCCGATCTCCCGGCGTCAAATGCCACGCCGCCGTATTAAGCTGCGTCGCAAGCATTAAGCGCATGCCGGAACCTATCCATGCCCAAGGACACCGCCGAAATGACCCCCGACACGCAGACCATCGAGACGGATTTCTGCGTCATCGGAGCGGGGGCGGGAGGAGTGGCGCTCGCAACCACCGCCGCGGCCTTCGGCCAGCGCGTTGTCCTTATCGAAAAGCATAAAATGGGAGGCGAAGGCATCAATTACGGCAGCGTTCCAACGAACGCCCTGCTCGCCGCTGCCCAACGCGCCCAGAACATTCGCACCGCGTCATCGTTCGGTATCGCCGGCGACGACCCGCAAATC
>JBEVLH010000189.1:0-3484 GCA_040509255.1 Hyphomicrobium sp.
GGCAGCGGATTTGTTGCTAAATCAGGCGGCTCGTTCGAACGGCATAGGATTCGGCGCTCCGGCTTGGTCGGAGCTAGCGATGGCGTCGTGAATCGCCGCAACTCCTGCGGTTAGCGCTTATTGCGGTCCGGGGTCGAATCGCAGAGTCTTTGCGCTTGCTCAAAAGATGGACGTTGCCCTTTGGGTGTTGCCGCCGCCTATTTGCAAGCCCTCAACCCCGAGCAGCGCCGCGCGGTCGAGCATGGCGTAGGGGAGGGCCGCTGCGCACCTTACAGGCCGCTGCTTGTGATTGCTGGCGCGGGATCTGGCAAAACCAACACGCTTGCGCACAGGGTCGCGCACCTGATCGTCAACGGCGCCGATCCGCGTCGAATGCTGATCATGACGTTTTCCCGGCGCGCCGCGTCGGAAATGTCTCGCCGCGTAGAGCGGATAGCGCGACTGGTCATGGGCGACAACGCAAGCAGCATGACGGACGCGCTGACCTGGGCCGGAACTTTCCACGGCATCGGCGCGCGGCTGCTGCGGGACTACGCCGAGCAGATCGGATTGAAGAGAGAGTTCACGATCCACGATCGTGAAGACTCCGCGGATCTCATGAATCTGGCGCGGCACGAGCTTGGATTTTCGAAAACCGAAAGCCGTTTCCCGACAAAAGGAACGTGCCTCGCGATTTACTCGCGCTGCGTCAACGCGGAAGTCGACGTCGAAGAGGCACTGCTTTCGTTTCCGTGGTGCGCGATGTGGGCGAAAGAGCTGAAGTTGCTGTTCGGCGCCTATGTCGAGGCCAAGCAGAGCCAGAACGTTCTCGACTACGACGATCTTCTTGCATACTGGGCGCAAGCGATGGGCGAGCCCGAGCTCGCCGCCGATATGTCGGGGCGCTTCGATCACGTCATGGTCGACGAATACCAGGATACAAATCGACTGCAATCGTCGATCCTTTTGGGGCTGAAGCCTGATGGCCTCGGGCTGACGGTGGTCGGGGACGACGCACAGTCGATTTATTCCTTCCGCGCCGCGACGGTTCGCAACATTCTCGATTTTCCCTCGGCGTTTGCGCCGGCAGCGGAGTTGATTACGCTCGAGCGAAATTACCGTTCGACGCAGGCAATTCTTTCTGCCGCCAACAGCGTCATCGAGCTTGCGTCCGAGCGCTTCACCAAAAATCTCTGGACCGAGCGGTCAGCGGGACAATCGCCGCGGCTCGTCAACGTTCGGGATGAGATCGAGCAGGCGCGCTACATCGTCGAAGCGGTCCTCGAAAACCGCGAAGGCGGGTCGACGCTGAAGCAGCAGGCCGTCCTGTTCCGGACTTCGCATCATAGCGGTCCGCTTGAGGTCGAACTGACCCGCCGCAACATTCCCTTCGTCAAGTTCGGGGGGCTCAAATTTCTGGACGCGGCACACGTCAAAGACCTTCTGTCAGTGCTTCGGTTCGTCGAGAACCCGCGCGACCGCGTCGCCGGGTTTCGGTTGATGCAACTCATGCAAGGCATCGGACCGACCTCGGCGCAGCGCGTTCTCGAACATATCGCGGTGGCGGCCGATCCTCTTGCAGTGCTCGCTGATGCGCCGGTTCCGGCGCGCGCCGGAGACGAGTGGCCGGCATTCGTCAGCGCCGTCACGGATCTGGCGAGCGGGGTTGCGGGATGGCCGGCCGAACTCGAGCGGGCGCGATTGTGGTACCAGCCGCATCTTGAGCGAATTCATCAGGATGACGCGATCGTGCGGCAAGCGGATCTCGTTCAGCTGCAGCAGATCGCGAGCGGCTATCCCTCTCGCGAGCGCTTCTTGACTGAACTGACGCTCGATCCGCCGGATGCAACGAGTGACCAGGCCGGCGTCCCTTTGCGCGATGAAGACTATCTCATTCTGTCGACCATCCATTCGGCAAAGGGGCAGGAATGGAAGTCTGTTTTTGTCTTGAATGTCGTCGATGGCTGCATCCCGTCCGATCTCGGCGCGGGGACGAGCGCGGAACTCGAAGAAGAACGGCGGCTGCTCTACGTCGCCATGACGCGCGCGAAGGACGATTTGCATCTTGTGGTGCCGCAGCGTTTCTTCACGCACGGGCAGAATGCGAAGGGCGATCGGCACGTTTACGCATCGCGCACGCGTTTCATTCCGAATTCGCTGCTTGGACGATTTGAGTCCATGGCTTGGCCCGTCGCGAGCGCGGGGTCTGGGGCAATGCAAGCCAAGACTGGTTTGCATGTCGATGTCGGAGCAAAGATGCGGCAGCGATGGAGATAGCGGCTCCGTCCGCTTTGGTGACGCTTACGATATCTCGGTTCTTGATTGCACCAGCGTTTCGGCGAGGCGATTGGCCAGTGCCATGATGGTGAGGGTCGGATTTTTTTCGCTCAGGTCGGGCATGATGCCGCCGTCGCAGAGATAGAGGTTGGGATGGTCGAACGTCCGGCAATCGCCGTCCACCACGCCTTCGCCGCGAGTTGAAGCCATCCGACACGTTCCGCCATAGTGAATGCCTTTGCCGGGTATGCCATCGACGTCGTGACTGACGCCGATCGCCGAGGCGGCCTTCATGATTTTACCGCCCCAATCCGCCATGGCGCGCTGCATCCTGAGATCATTGTCGCCCCAACGGTAATGGACGTCGACCTGGGGGACGCCGTAGTCGTCGCGACGATTGGAGACGGTCAAGCGGTTGTCCGCCTGCACCGTCGGTTTTCCGAAAAAGATCAATCCGAGATAGGTGCAGAACAACCGGCGGGCGATGTAGTCTTTCAGGCGGGCAGGAATTCTACGCATCGGTTCAAGATAGAACGGGAGCCACGGCAGCGTGTGGCCGACTTGAACCTGGAAACCGCCGCGAAAGTCGCCGGGCTCGAACAAGAACCTCGGGATCAAGAGGTGGTCGCCGACGCCGCCCAGATAGTTCGCCTTTTGCCCGGCGAATTTCCAGAGCGAGCCCGAGGTCATGACGCGGACGTTGTCCTGCAATCCGCGTCCGACAAGGCCCGAGGAATTGGCGAGGCCGTCGGGGTTCGTTTCGTCGTGCGAGTTCAGGAGCACGCGCGCGGTTTCAAGTGCACCGGCGGCGACGACGAAAACGTTGGCGCGGATGGTGAAGGTCTCTCGCGTCCGGGTGTCGAGGCATTCGGCCAGTTCGATGCGGTTCGAAGATGGCGACCGTCGCAGCGCGATGACCTTGGTGCCGTAGCGGATTTGATAGTTTGGTCGGCCCGCGATCAGCGGCAACAAGCGGCTCGAAAATTTATAAATGCTACCGGTTCGGCAACCGTGGACGCAGAGACCGCATGGCCGGCACACGTTCGCCGCCTCGGGACGGGTTTCGATGGCCTTGCGGTTGGGGATTGCCCGAATACCGGTGTCGCGTAGCCCGGACAGCGCGCCCAACAGGTAGTTGTCGATCGGGCGCATCGGCAGGGACGGTAGAAATTCGCCGTCAGGAAGCTCGGCAATGCCTTCACGCGTTCCGCACACGCCGATCAGCCGC
>JBEVLH010000190.1:0-5115 GCA_040509255.1 Hyphomicrobium sp.
GGCGTCGGCATCAAGGTCGATCTCGTGCCCTTGACCGCGACCGTGGTACTGGTGGCAGACGCGCAGTCCTGGTCGAAGCTCGAAGCCATCGAGCCGGGCATCGCACGGCATTTTCCGCACGTAGCGAAGCTCGCCGACACAGCGCCGATGTCGGATCTCAGCGAGGCCGATTTCGCCAAGGGCGCGGCGCGGTTGGCGGCCGATCACGGACTTCGCCCGCTCAACTCGGCGGTTGCCCCGCTTGTCTATAAGGATGCGGTCCGGCGTGGCGGAGGCCGCGTTTCGTTGGCCGGCATTCAGCTTTTGCATCTGCTGCAGGAAGCCGATGCCATCGCCGCCGATCATTCGGCGTCGCAAATCCGGGTGTCGGATTTCAATGAGGCGCTGAAGCGGCGCGCCGACGGCAATGCGCCGTGATCGCGCACGTCGCCGAGGCATCGGAGCTAAGCGGCCGCGTCGTCCTCTGGCTTGATCCCGAAGCCGACTATCCCGCGTCTCGTCTTGAAGCTCCGGTCCGGTTGGCGGCGGCATATGGCGCCGAAATCGAAACGGTGGTCATCGCTGACGCGAGCGGCGACCTGACGGACGATGTGCCGATCCGGATCATCAGCCAATCCGGGGCGGCAGGCCGGCGCAACTTTTCCGATTTCGACCGGCGTTTCGATCTCATGGTGACGAGATGCCGGCGTGCCGTCGAGGAAGTCGGCGCCGCGCATGGTGTTCGCGTGCGCCATTCGCTGGCGGCGGGCGATGCCGTCGATTGCATCTCCGAGATGTGCGTCGAGCGGGGCCCGTGGAACATCGTGGCGCTGGCGCGCTTGCCGGCATCGGGAAGCGATACCATCATCGGGTCGCTGCTCGCCAACGTCGGCGGCGCGACCGGATTTCTTCTATGCGGCCAGCAGCGATCGAAAGACCAGCGCGTCGTTGTGGTGGTTGAAGATGATGAGCGGCTGTCGTCGATGCTGCGCGCGGCTGAACGACTGTCGGCTCCGAAGGTGCCGGTGCACATCGTGATCGCGGCCGATACAGCCGAGCGCTACGCCGAGATCGAAGCGCAGGCGCGGCTGTTGACCTCGGACTCCGCCGTTCCGCTGATATTCGAAGACCCTGGCCCGACGTTCGGCGTGCCGGAAGCGCTGACGGAATTCGTCGGCCGTCTTCGTCCGAGCCTCGTGATCGCGGTGTTTGGCGGTTCGGCGCTGGCGGATGCCCGTGAACTGTCGCGCGCGTCTGTCGTCGCCCGGACACCGATCCTCTTGGTCAGATAGCGTTATCGGATCACGTCGAAGGCTGCGTGACGTGCGGGTGGAAAAATTCCGGCCCGGAGCCGATGATCAGCGGGTCGTGCCGCCCGATGGCATTCAGGTCGCGGCCTTCATAGTCGATCGAGAGCAGCACGTGGCGAATGGTTTCGAGGCGGGCGCGGCGCTGATCGTTGGCGCGGACCACCACCCACGGCGCGGTGGCGGTGTGGGTGAAACGAAACATCTCGATCTCCGCATGGGTGTAATCGTCGTAACGGCCGAGCGCCGCCAAATCGACGGGCGATAGCTTCCATTGCTTCAGCGGATCCTGAGCGCGCTCGTGAAAGCGCTTGATCTGCATCTCGCGTCCAATGGTCAGATAGAACTTGAAGAGCTTGATGCCGTCGCGCACGAGGAGGCCTTCGAACTCGGGCGCTTCGCGGAGGAAAACGGCGAGCTGGTCCTCGGTGCAGAAGCCCATGACGCGCTCGACGCCGGCGCG
This sequence comes from Hyphomicrobium sp., assembly GCA_040509255.1. Taxonomy (GTDB): domain Bacteria; phylum Pseudomonadota; class Alphaproteobacteria; order Rhizobiales; family Hyphomicrobiaceae; genus Hyphomicrobium_B. The sequence goes on from JBEVLH010000190.1 coordinate 1,750, forward strand.
ATTGTACCAGGAGCGGTCGAACAGCACGATTTCGCCTGCCGTCGGCAGATGGGTGGCGTAGCGCTGAAAGTAAAGCTGGCCGCGTTCCGTCTCGGTCGGCTTCGGGAGGGCGACCGTGCGGGTATTGCGCGGGTTCATATGCTCGTTGAAGGCCTTGATGCACGACCCCTTCCCCGAGCCGTCGCGACCTTCGTAGAGGCAAAGGACGCGAGTGCCGGATTTGAGATTGTGCGTCTGCAGTTTCATCAGCTCGATCTGCAGGGGGAGCAGTCGCTCCTCATACTGCTCGCGTTTCAGGCGCTTGTCGTAAGGGTAGCCGCCCGAGCGCATGGCCGCGTCTTCGATGTCTTTCGGGAGCTTTGGATCGGCGAGCGAAAAGCCTGTCGGCAGGCCGGGCACGGGGTCAGAAGCGGCCTCGCCGTCAGCGTGGCGGTCGGGCGCGGAGATCCCGGTCGCGGCGTCGTCGGGAAGTGGCTCGGCTTCGGCGCGCTCGCGCTTCTTTTCTTTCTTGGTTTTCGCCATGTCCATTCTCCGGCCGGTGAACGACGGAGCGGCAGCCTAGCATGCCGGCCGGTGGCAGGATCAACGAGCGCCGGGAATGGTCAACGCTTGTCATAAGAATGGGAAAGCCAGCAGCCACCCCCGAGGCTGCTGGCTCTCCCTCTTCGTCCGCCGGCCCTGCCCCCCGGCAGGCCAGCGGTAATTCCTCAAGCGCGCGGCTTGGGATCCGATCCCGCGATTGCGGGAGCCGGAAGGCTCGCCGTCATCGGGGCTTCGATGTCGGTGCGCTCGCGACGGCGCGGGGCGACCGGCTGGAAGGCACGGCGCGCATGGACTTCGCAATAGGGGAGCGCCGGAACCTTGGTGCGCCCGCAGAAGTGGAACTCGGCCGTTTGCGGATCGCCGATCGGCCAGCGGCAGCTGCATTCGCTGAGCGTCTGGATGGTTTTACGCTCGGCGAGCGGAATTTCTATCTCCTCCGCAGGCGCCACGTAAGCTTCAGCGTCCATATAGAGGGCGCGGACGGCAGGATTGCCAGCTTGAGCGAAGCGCGGTTTGACCGGCCTCTTGACGTTCGCCATCCGCGTCCGCGGACGGTGCGATTTCATTCGCGACGTGGTCGCGCGGCCGGAAAGCCCCAGCCGGTGGACTTTGCCGATGACGGCGTTGCGCGTCACGCTGCCAAGCCGACCGGCGATCTGGCTGGCGCTCAGTCCTTCCGACCAGAGCCTTTTCAAAAGGTCCACGCGCTCATCAGTCCAAGACATGCGTCTATTGCTCCCTCTCGAGCCGCGTCAGCGGCGGTGCACCCCCCGGTGCCCGCAGTTACCCGGCCGCAATCGACCCCATGCCGGCGCGCGCAAACGAATGCGACGCACGGCGAAGGACGACGGTCCCGACCGGTTACAAACGCAAAGAAACTGGAAGACGCATTACGATACGCGCGAGAGACGCGGGCGGTCGCTACAAGCGGTTGCCCAATGCGCGGTCAGAGCCGATACACAACCGAGGAAAGAGCAGCTGGCGCCGCCATATCTCGTGGCCTGACAAGGGGAGATTACAACATGCTGAATCCCGCCTACAAGACGGAGCTTTCAACTTGGGGGGATTGACAGGAAAAAGTTGCGACGGGGCCACAGACGATTCGCGGCAGGGGATATGTCGGATTTCCGTGTATGCGCGCACCCGATTCAACCATTGGGATGTGGCGCTCCAACGCAAGCCTGTCATCTCGGGCGCGAGCCAGAGCATTTATTGACAGCAAAGCACCCAAGAGGTATCAGGGGTTGTGATCGAGCCGCCGGAATTGGGCGGCTTTTTGATTTTCTGCTCAGGGTTATCCACGCACCATGGCATCTTCCCCTACTGCGCTGGGGAAAGCTCCCCGTAGCGCTCCGGACACAGGCGGTCCCTCCGCGGCCGTCATGGGGACGTACGCGCGCCAGGACGTGGTGTTCGTGCGGGGCGAGGGATGCTGGCTGACGGCCGAGACCGGCGAGCGGTACCTCGATTTCGGATCGGGCGTCGCCGTCAACGCGCTGGGTCATGCGCATCCGCAACTCGTCGCCGCGCTCAAGGCTCAGGCTGAAAAGCTGTGGCACACCTCGAACCTCTACCGCGTCGAGGGACAGGAGACGGTCGCGGAGAAGCTGACGCGACTGACGTTCGCGGAACGGGTTTTCTTTTGCAATTCCGGAGCAGAAGCGTGCGAGGGCGCGATCAAGGTCGCGCGTCGCTATCATTATGTATCCGGCAAGCCGGAGAGGCAGCGGATCATCGCCTTCCGCGGCGCCTTCCACGGCCGGACGCTGGCGACGCTGGCAGCCGCAGGGAATGAAAAGTATCTCGAAGGCTTCGGGCCAACGCCCGATGGCTTCGATCATGTCGATCTCGGCGATCTCGCGGCAGTCGAAGCGGCAATCGGGCCCGAGACGGCGGCCATCATGGTTGAGCCGATCCAGGGCGAGGGCGGCGTGCGCCCGGCGTCCCCTGAATTTCTCAGAGCCATTCGCGAACTTTGCGATGCTCACGGGCTGCTGCTCGTCCTTGACGAGGTTCAGACCGGCATGGGCCGCACCGGCAAGCTGTTCGCACATGAGTGGGCTGGCATTACGCCTGACGTCATGGCGATCGCCAAAGGCTTCGGCGGCGGCTTCCCGGTCGGCGCGGTGCTGGCAACGGCGGAGGCCGCAAAGGGCATGACCCCCGGGACGCACGGCTCGACGTTCGGCGGCAATCCGCTCGGCATGGCGGTGGCGTCAACTGTTATCGACATCATCTCTGAGCCGGAATTCCTGGAAGAGGTGCGGATCAAGGCGTTGCATCTGAAGCAGGGACTCGAAGGTCTCAAAGATCAGCACGCAAGCGTCGTTGAAGACGTGCGCGGTGCGGGGCTTCTGATGGGCCTCAAGCTCAACGCCAACGTCACGCCGGCTCAGGTCGTCAAAGCCGCGAATGAAGAAAAGCTTTTGCTGGTCGGCGCCGGCGACAACTGCGTGCGTGTCATTCCGCCCCTGATCGCGAGCGACCAGGAGATCACCGAAGGGCTTCTCGCTCTCTCCCGCGCGCTCACGCGAGTCAAAGGCGCATCCTCATGACCGACTTAACGGACGAGCTAGAGAAAGCTCCGCAATTCATGGCCACGAAAAAGTCTCCCCGGCATTTCCTCGACATCGCCGATCTCGACAGCAAGACGTTGCGCCGGATCATCGATGCCGCGCACGCGATGAAGAAGGCCGGCAAGCGGGTGCCTGCCGAACTTCGTCCCAAGGGGATCGAAGATCTGGTGCTGGCGATGATCTTCGAGAAGCCGTCGACGCGGACGCGGGTGTCGTTCGACATCGCGATGCGCCAGCTTGGCGGCGG
>JBEVLH010000191.1:0-2557 GCA_040509255.1 Hyphomicrobium sp.
AGCCCTTCTTCTCCGGATCGTATTCGGTGAGCGCGGCGACCACCTGAACGTCGGCATAGCCGTTCTTCAGATAGAAGCGGCGCAGCAGGTCGCGATCGGCCTCGACCCGGTCCGGATCGTAGATGTCGCCGCCGGCGAGGAAGCTCAACACGTTCCACTCATGGGTCTTGATCACGTCCTTCAGACGCGACGTCGAGAAGGCGTTGTTGCCGATGAAGGAGACGGACTTGATGCCGGTCTTCTGCCCCTCGTCGACGGAGAAGACGAGATCGACCCGATTATTCGGCTGCTCGATGATCTCGGGCGTGACGCGCACGTCGTAGCGTCCGGAGTGACGGTAGATCTCGGAGATGCGCTGGGCATCCGACTGCACCATCGGGCGCGACAGCGTGCCGCGCGGCTTGGACTGCACTTCGGCCGAAAGCTGTTCGTCCTTGACCTTCTTGTTGCCTTCGAAGGCGACGCGGCCGATCACCGGATTCTCGACCACGTGAACCACGAGATGACCGCCCCTGCGATCGATCTTCACGTCCGAGAACAGCCCGGTCCCGATCAGCGCCTTCAGCCCGTCATCGACAGCAGCCGCATCGAGTGACCCGTTGGCGCCCGGTTTGAAGTAGGAGCGGATCGTCTCGACTTCGACACGACGGTTGCCGTCGACCTCGATCGCGGCAACGCTCGATGCTGGTGCGGCGACGGCGCTCCCGGTGGACGCAGCGATCGCCGGCATGGCGAGGATGATCAGAGCCAGCAGGCCCCGCAAGGTCAGACGCATCATCGACGTTCTTTCGCAATCTCGGTCCCCCGCGCGATCAGCGACGATTGTCGCCAACGCACGATCTCGTGTCGGGTGATGCGATGGAAAGATGGTCAGTATGCGCCGGGTTTGTTTCGCCAGATGTCGAATGGTTCTGGGCTTATCCGATTATGTCCAGCCGGAAAAATTCGTGCCGCGCGGCTGCGAACAACGATCATACTAACGCGCGGAATACACGCGATTTACGCCGTGTTGCAGGGATGCGACGCCGGACGAGAGTCTCGGCTTCGCCGCATTCTCCGATCACGGACATCAAACTCTACAAAATTGCGGAGAGCCGCAACACGCCGAAAGAACGGCGGTGCTAGTAAGGCCGGCATCCGAACTGATACCCCCTCAGTGGTTCGGCCCCAGGCCCGGTGCGCATATGATTCCCAGTTCATCCCAGTGCACCGGGCCACCTTTTTTGTTGGTCTATTTTTCGAGCGTGGCCCTGCCACCGATGTAGAGCCGGTCGTCGTCTTTCGCGGTGAGACGCAGGAGGGCCGTCCCCCAACAGCTGTCGTCCCTGCGAACGCAGGGACCCATAACCACCGATCGATGTTTGTTGCGCGAAAGTTCATCGCGAAGCCACAGCGGCATCACGCGGTATGACCCCGGGTCGGCTCCTCCGACAACGCTTCGCATTGTCGGAGGCTTGCCCGGGACGACACCCACCTTGTCGTCGGACTTGCTTCGCGCGCGCGAGCGAGGAGCGATTTCCGACGGTGCCTTGACCATCCCCCATGTGCGAATCATAGGACCGCGGGCACCGTCTCGATTCGAGCCGCGGGAACAACGCCGAAAACGCGCGATCGCGGGAATCGGAGCGCCGTCGCGCAAGGGGCGCGTCGCCACAATCCGGGCGGCTGTTGTAAAAAAACCTCTGGATCAGCTCGGCAAAAGCGATCAAAACAGCCGGCGGCCCCGATGGTTAATCGCGCCTTAACCTCGCCCTATCTATGGTGATGTGATCCGCTTTCACCGGAAACGGGGGCGATCGGCGGCTCCAACTGGCTTGGCGCGTTTACGTATGGCAATGACCGCTTCATCCCCAGCGCCCGCGGGCGCCGTCCATCCGGACAGCGAGCGCTCGCCATTTGTGCGGCTGACCGAATTGCTTGCGCCCTATCAACCGGGCAAGCCCTTGATCACGTTGGCCGTCGGCGAGCCGCAGCATCCGGTTCCGGATTTCGTCGGCCCGGTGCTGCAAAAACACATCGCCGATTTCGGCCGCTACCCGGCCAACAACGGCATCGAGCCGTTCCGGAGAGCGGCAAGCGCATGGCTGTCGCGCCGCTTCCGCTTAGCCCGCGAGCTCGATCCGGCGCGCGAAATCCTGGTGCTCAATGGCAGCCGAGAAGGCCTGTTCCTTGCAGCTCACGCCGCGCTTCGCCACGTCGGACCACGCCGGGGCAAGCCTGCGATCCTGATGCCGAATCCGTTCTATCCGGTCTACGGCGTCGGCGCCCAAACCTCGGGCTGCGACCGGATCCTGCTGCCGACCACGCGCGACAACGGTTATCTGCCCGACCTCGACGCGATCGACGAGGCGACGCTCGCCCGCGCCGTCGCCTTCTACATCGCCTCGCCCGCCAACCCGCAGGGCTCGGTGGCAACGCCGGACTACTTCCGCAAGCTGAAGCAGCTCGCCGATCGCCACGGTTTCATGATCTTCAGCGACGAATGCTATTCCGAGGTCTATACTCGCACGGCGCCGGGCAGCATGCTGGAATATGCCGGCCCCGACTTCAGCAACGT
>JBEVLH010000192.1:0-3703 GCA_040509255.1 Hyphomicrobium sp.
ACCCCGCGGCGGGTCAAGCTGCGCGCGAAATCCTCCAGCATGTCGAGGCGGCCAGACGCGTAATGACCGCCGACGATGGCTCCGATTGATGTGCCGACGACGATCTCCGGTTCGAGCCCTGCTTCGATCAAGCCGCGCAGGATACCGATGTGCGCCCATCCTCGCGCAGCGCCGCCGCCCAGGGCTAATGCAAACTTTTGCTTCGGCATTGAGACGTCCGTCCTCTCGCCACGAAGCTTCCGACGAAGCTTCGCCGTTTACAGCTCAACGCAAATGCGAGGCATTTTGTTCAGAGTCGCAAGTATACGTGCCGGTAATCCAACCGGCGAACTCGACCACGCGGCCACGGACTGCCGCGCAGGATGTATCGGTTTGCCTAACGCTCAGGCGCGATCTGAGGAGCCCGAGTCCTGGGCAGCGATCATAGCGGCGGTCGTCTCAACCGCGGCGTCGCGCTTAGAGCCGGGCGACAGCCGGACGGCTGGTCGCATCGAGAGGTACAGAAGCGCGGCGCCCACGACAAACGTGCCTCCAAGTACCAGCAGCATCGTTGCAAAATCGCTCATGGCCACCTCCTTTTCGACGCAACGCGGAGATGGCTCGTCCGTTCCCGTGCGGCGTGGTAGCCGCAGTCAAAGATGCCCGGAACAGCGATGGGATGCGCACGTTGGAAACGTAGGGACCCAAATAAAAGGTATGGAGAAAAGATGTGCGCGATATCGATGATTGGATGTTTCACTTCGAACGGCGGGTGGGCGCAGTCTTAAAAGAACTATTCTCCGACGACCAGAACACGCTGCCCCCGGAACTCAACACGCGCCTCAAGATGCTGGGAAATGCCGAGCGTTCGTCGGAGCGTCAGCGCGAGGATCCGGCAAAACCCTCGCGCAAGTAGCTATCAAATGGCGAGATCCGCGTCTTTTTCCGTCCAGTAGAGGTCCGCTAAACGGTCAAGTAGCGTGCTCGGCAGGGGAACCTCCGCAATTTCGGAATGCAGATAACCGTTGGCCAGTACGAGCGTTTGATCCGATCGAGTTGCTGGTCGGACAGGATTGAGCTCCCTAGGGGAGCGGGGCTCGTCACGATCGTTCGGCCCCGCAATTTCCCACGGCGAGCTGCCCTGCCAGGCGCGCGCCATCGCCATCGACCAAATCCAAACAGCCATCGCGGGATGCATCATCGTTCTCCTCGAAGAGTCCAATGAGAAGAACGCGCGATCCTATGGCGAAGTTTCGATCTGCGACGCCAAAGCATATTCCGACCGGGTTATTCGCCCGTCGCGTCCTTAACGCACTTCTTGGTGAAGCTTGTCTCTGCCGCGCCGTGAAGCTTCTTGGCCTTGGCATCGCCATCGCACTTGGTCTTGGCGTCGCGTTCGCATTTCGTCAGGAAGCTTTTGAGCGCCGCACCCGCCAGTTTTTTGTCCTTGGCCGTTGCGTTACAGGTCGCATCTTGTGCCAGAGCCGTGCCGCATAGCCCGATGCTCATAACGATAGCCAAAATTGCTTTCATCGCTTCCTCCAGATTGTTTCTGAGCCCGACGCGGGTTCTCGATAGTCAAGCGTCGGTACGCTGATGATATGTCAGCTTTCGCGCGAAACCTCGTCAACTCGGCGATGATGAGCTTACTGAAACGTAAAGGGGGATGGGCTCCCCTACTTCGGTTGGACGCTTTGATCGCCGCCCGGTTCACCGGGAGGAATGATGACCGGCATCTTATCGCCGGTCGAGGCCGGCGGCTCTTGATGGATTTGTGGATCCACACCCGCGGGCGGCTTCAAGACGCCATCGTTTTGATCGAGCTTCTTGCTCAGGGACTGGTTCGATCCTTGCGAGGGAACGTCCGTCGGCTTTTGCGCTGGCGCTGAATTGGACGTCTGGGCATTTGCAGCAGGGAGGGCACCGAGCATAGCGCTCGCACATACCATCCAATATGTCCGCTTTGAGGTTCGCCGCATGTTACATCCTTCCGCGTGCCGCTTGGCTCGGTAAAAGGCAACGGGCAGACCTTGCGTCCAGTTCCCTGATTTTAAAATCAACGTCGTGAGCTGGTGAGAACCGCCCTAAATCGGGCTGGAACCTGATTCCGACGACTCCGACGGTTCCGGGGCGCGGACAGACTGCTTGATGAGGCCGTTGAGCTGACCGAAAAGTAGCGGCCCCTCGACCTGATCGTCCATGTAGCCCTCTTCGCGTAACTTGCGTTTGATCTCCGCGACCGTAGTGCACCGACCCGATCGCGCCAGTTCGAAAGCACGCTCCAATTGGGAGAGGCGACCGTCCAAAGCGTTAGCTCCTTGTTGCGACCGTTGTCTTCACGTTTTATCGTCGTTTCGAGTATGAGCGTCGGCCGTCGTTGCCATTAGACGCGACACTTCGGCCCGGCATGGGTCTCTTCTTCTATTTCACTCGCTTCGCAGCCCACTTCGCCGTTAAGAGCCCTTGCCGCCCTTTGGGACGTTCATGCCATTCATTAGTCATGCGCAAAATGGTTCAACGGGCGTTCAGGTTCCGGCTTCACTTCGGAAATGTTTAATATGAGCCACCACAAGCAGCCTTCGCGGGGCGTCCGCGTCTTCATCGCGTGCAGTCCGAGCTATCACAACAGACGCGCGATTATGGAGGCGTTGGGCTCTATCTTTATCGATACGATCGAGGAACAGCGGGAATACTACTACTTCGAGTGCCCCGCCATGAGCGAAATCTTCGACGACGGTGCTTTGAACCGGACCCTGTTTCGAGAGCTGGTTCCGAACCAGATGCCGATCGAGATCCGGCGCCAAACACTCAAGTTCACGCACATCGTTGCAGGTGGCGACGATACCTTCGTTGCCCAGCTCCTGGCCGACGTCGGGAGCCCTGACGCCGTGGTGATGCGGCTGGCGTAGATATGCCCCGAACCATTCGGGAGGCGACGACGTTAGGCGAGATAGGTTTGCAAACACGAGGATCTTCGATGGACAAGCGCAAGTCGCAAGTTGTGGAGCCGGAAGAATTTGATCCCGATGCTCCTGCTCCGGTACCGGCTCAATTGCCGGGCGATCCGGAGCCGGTGCCGTCCTATCCTGGTGACGACGACGATTCCGATGATGAGCGCGACGATGAAAATCAAGCTGTTCCCGATGAGGACGACGACGAATAATCCCTCATCACGGCTTGGCAATTAACGCCCTCGCCGTAGCGGGGGCGTTTTGCATTTCGGGTGATCGTTCCGCGATGGAACCTGCGCGATGCGCAAGCTGTTTTACAAGCAGGTGACACAGGAGAACTCATAGATGGCTTTCAATCGAGAGTTCGACGAACGGGAAACCGACGTGCCGACCGTACCGTTGACGGCAAGCAGCACGTCTTTCATCGTTCCGCTAGCGCTCTTGCTCGCGGCGGCAGTGATGGGATGGATCTTCTACGGAAGCCTTAGCCCAACCGTCGACAATACCGGCACGACAACGTCCGTGACCCAGACGGATCTGCCGCAATCGGCGCCACAGGCCCCGCCCGCGACGACGCGCTAAACCGACCGTCGTTCGAACAAAGAAGCTAAGCGCTCCCGCGCTCAGCTTTTTTTTGTGCGAGTTCTAGTTGACCGAGTGATAGGTCTGCAGTCCGTGCTCGGCGATGAGGCTTTGCACCGCTATAATCGCACCGGACATTTGGCGCCGTGTTGCGTAACGCGGCGGGGGTTCGGAAGTGAACACCGACGGAA
>JBEVLH010000193.1:0-4913 GCA_040509255.1 Hyphomicrobium sp.
CGAAAAAGAAGAAAGGCTCGTCGACGGCAGCAAAGAAGGCTCTTGACGCCCAGCCGCAATGAGGACTTTGACATCGCGCACGTCCTTCGCGCCGCGTCCGAGCCGATCGCCGCACACAATCACGCGCCCACCCGCCTTCAACGGAGTTCCCATGTCAGGCCATTTCCACGCTGTCGTCTGGATCGACCATCACGAAGCCCGCGTATTCCATTTCAATGCGTCGGACTCTGATGTCGTCGTCGTACATCCAGACCACCCGACGCGTCACATTCACCACAAGGCGAACACCATCGGCAGCGGCCATGCGAGCGAAGATCAAGAATACCTGCATGAGGTCGCCTCCGCCCTCACCGAAGCTGGCGCGATCCTGGTGACCGGGCCGGCTAACGAGAAGACCGAACTCCTTAATCATATCACCCGTCATGATCCGTCGCTGAAGCCCAAGATCAAAGGCGTCGAAACCCTCGACCATCCGAGTGACGGGGAAATTCTTGCCCTCGCCCGCAAGTTTTTCAAAGACGACCACCAGGAACCGCCGCGGGTGTCGTGACCGGCAAGCGCGATGTACGCCCAACAAATCTACCCTCCCGCGCGGTCGGTCTCATCTCGCCGCTAGCGACAGAAACGAGCCCGGCGAGGTAGATTTCCCCACAGCGCCGATCCCGCCGGAGAATCGGCAGGAAGTCAGAGAGTACTGAAACCATGGCGAACAGAGATCCGATGAGCTGGATGTTGTCGGAAGCGGTCGAGACGCTCGCGCGCGCCGAGCGCATGCATCGTCAGTTCTTTCGTCTGCAATCCTCCGGCGCAACCAACGAGCCGTGTTGGGAACCGCCGATCGATGTCTTGGAGACCGATCGCGAAATTCTGGTGTTCGTTGCGCTGCCCGGCGTCGATCCAGACAACGTCACAGCGTCGATCGAAAATGGTGTCCTCATCGTCGCCGGCCGCCGCGTGCTACCTCCCGAACTTCGCGACGCCGTCATTCACCGCCTTGAACTTCCGCAAGGCCATTTCGAGCGCCGACTTCAGCTTCCGGCCGGGCGCTATGCCGTCCGTCAATTCGTGCAGAACGGCTGCCTCGTCTTTTCGCTCACGAAATCCACTTGAGGGTAGTTTGATGAAGACGCTTGGTGAAGACAACGTCTCGAAGTCGGAAAGCGCGTCGCCAGCAGGCCGCAGCGCTGTTTCGACCGTCGCCCTTCCCTCCGATGCGCTGATCCTTGTCCCCGTCCGCCGCGTCGTCCTGTTTCCCGGTCTCATTCTTCCCATCACCATCGGGCGCGCGAAATCCATCGCCGCTGTACAGCAGGCCGTGCGAGAAGAGCGCCAGATCGGCATTGTCCTCCAGCGCGATCCGGAGAACGACGATCCCGGCATCGACGATCTTCATCGCATCGCCACGCTGGCGAATATCGTGCGCTACATCGCGGCCCCCGACGGCAGCCATCATATCGTCGCTCAAGGCGTTCAGCGCATTCGCCTCCTCGATCTGTTGCCGGGAACGCCGTTTCCGGTCGCCCGTGTCGTACATATTCCCGAGCCCGAAACCCGTTCGACCGATATCGAAGCGCGTTTTCGAAATCTTCAGGCTCAAGCTCTTGAAGCGGTCCAGTTGCTCCCCCAGGCTCCGCCCGAGCTGATCGCAACCATCCAGAACGTGACGTCGCCTGCTGCGCTCGCCGACCTCGCCGCCGGCTACATGGATATCGCGCTAGCGGAAAAGCAGTCGATCCTCGAAACCGTCGACCTCACCACCCGCATCGATCGGGTGTCGGCGCTCCTTGCCGAGCGCATTGAGGTCATGAGATTGACCGCCGAAATCGGCCGTCAGACCAAAGCCGCCTTCGACGACCGCCAGCGAGAAGCTGTGCTGCGCGAGCAGATGGCCGCCATCCAGCGCCAGCTCGGCGAAGGCGATGGCAAATCGCAAGAGGTCGCCGACCTCACAGAGGCGATTGCCAAGGCCAAGATGCCGCCCGAAGTCGAGCAGCAGGCCAAAAAGGAATTGGCACGCTATCAGCGTATGCCCGAAGCCGCGGGCGAAGCAGGCATGATCCGAACCTATCTCGACTGGCTGATCGAGTTGCCGTGGAGCCTGCCGGACGAAAAGCCGATCGACATCGCCGAAGCCCGGCGCATCCTCGATCAGGATCACTTCGGCCTCGACAAAATCAAAACCCGTATCATCGAATATCTCGCGGTAAGAAAGCTGGCGCCACAGGGCAAGGCGCCGATCCTGTGCTTCGTCGGACCGCCGGGTGTCGGTAAGACCTCCCTCGGCCAGTCGATCGCGCGCGCGATGAGCCGCCCCTTCGTTCGCGTCAGCCTTGGCGGCGTTCACGACGAAGCCGAAATTCGCGGCCATCGCCGGACGTACGTTGGCGCCCTGCCGGGTAACATCATCCAGGGCATCAAGAAGGCCGGCGCCCGCAACTGCGTGATGATGCTGGACGAGATCGACAAGATGGGCCGGGGGGTGCAAGGCGACCCGTCGGCTGCCATGCTCGAAGTTCTTGATCCCGAGCAGAACGGCACCTTCCGCGACAACTACCTCGCCGTGCCGTTTGATTTGAGCCGCGTCGTCTTCATCGCAACCGCCAACATGCTCGACACCATTCCCGGTCCGCTCCGCGACCGCATGGAAATCATCAGCCTCGCGGGCTACACCGAAGCCGAAAAGTTGCAGATCGCCCGCCGCTATTTGGTGAAGCGTCAGCTCGATGCCAATGGATTGAACCCCGAGCAGATCGACATCGACGACAGCGCCATCGCAGCCATCATCCGTGGCTATACGCGCGAAGCCGGCGTCCGCAATCTGGAACGCGATATCGGCCAGGTCTTCCGCCACGCCGCCGTTCGGATCGCCGATGGCAGCGCCACGCATATCCACATCGGGATCGATGACATCAGCACCGTTCTCGGCCAGCCCCGCTTCGAAAACGAAGTCGCGATGCGTACGAGCGTACCCGGCGTCGCAACCGGTCTAGCCTGGACCCCGGTCGGCGGCGACATTCTCTTCGTCGAGGCGTCGCGCGCGCCCGGCAAAGGCGGACTGATCCTGACCGGTCAACTCGGTGACGTGATGCGCGAAAGCGCCCAGGCCGCGATGACGCTCGTCAAAAGCCGCGCCGCGTCACTCGGCATTGATCCCAAGATTTTCGAACGCAACGACATCCACATTCACGTCCCAGCTGGCGCCACTCCGAAGGATGGTCCAAGCGCCGGCGTCGCCATGTTCATGGCGCTTGTTTCGCTGCTGACCAACCGCACGATCCGCAGCAATACCGCGATGACGGGCGAGATTTCCCTGCGCGGGCTGGTGCTGCCGGTCGGGGGCATCAAGGAAAAAGTCGTCGCCGCGGCCGCCGCCGGCATTACGCGCGTAATGCTTCCGGCCCGTAACCGGCGCGACTACGACGACATCCCCGAAGATGCCCGGGCCCGTTTGGAATTCATCTGGCTGGAGCGCGTCGACGAGGCCGTCGCCGCAGCACTGGAGAGCGATCCGGCCGAGACGCCGACCGGCGACGTCGTAAGCCCATGAGTACGGACCGACCTGCCACCGAAAACGATTGAAATCGTCTCAGACCTTCCCCCATCATGGTCAGGCATGAGCGAAGCTGCGCTTTCAAAGAGAGTCGTCTACGCCGCGCTCGTCGGCAACCTTCTCGTCGCAGCGACCAAGTTCGTCGCCGCCGCCGCGACGGGTAGCTCCTCGATGCTGAGCGAAGCCGTGCATTCGCTCGTCGACACCGGCAACGAGGGGCTTCTTCTCTACGGCTATTTCAGGTCAAGCCGTCGACCCGACCCGTCTCACCCGCTTGGCTACGGCAGAGAGCTCTATTTCTGGAGCTTTATTGTCTCGCTCCTGCTGTTTGCGATCGGCGCCGGCGTCTCGATCTACGAGGGCATCACGCACATCCTCGCGCCCGAGCCGATCACGAATCCGATGGTCAACTATATCGTGTTGGCACTCTCGGCCGTTTTCGAGGGTGCGTCGTGGTGGATCGCGCTCAAACGCTTCGGCATGCTCAAGGGCCGCCGAGGGTACTGGGAGGCGGTCCGCGACAGCAAGGATCCGCCCTCCTTCATGGTGTTGTTCGAAGACACCGCGGCGTTGATCGGTATTGCAATCGCGGCCGCCGGCAACATCGCCGTCGGGTATTGGGGCATAGCAGCGCTCGACGGCGTCGCATCCATCCTCATCGGCATCGTCCTGGCCGTCGCCGCCACCGTGCTCGCCCGCGAGAACAAAGCCTTGCTGATCGGCGAACGAGCCAGCGAAGAAGTCATTAATTCCATTCTTTCGCTCGCGATCAGCGAACCGAGCGTGGAAGGAGCCAACAACGTATTCGCCGTCCACCTCGCGCCCGATCAAATTCTGGTGGCGCTGAGCCTTGAATTCTCGGACGAACTCCGCACGCCCCAAATCGAGACGGCGATTATCCAACTTGAAGAAAGGATTCGCACGAAGCACCCGGAGGTGATTTCACTCTTCGTCAAACCGCAGACACGCCGAACGTTCGAAAAGGCCCGCGCCAAACTTTTTGGCGACGGCGACAACACAGGCTAGTCTGGCTCCGTACATGAGCTGCTCGAGCCATCCGCACCCCGTCTTTTGGATGAACCATGACAAGAGCCATCATCACCGCCGCCTTTGCTGTCTTGAGCACATCGGCGCTCCATTCCGAAGATTTCCACGGTCGAAACTGCATCGACGGCTGCCCTGACTTGAAAGCGGGGTACCAATGGGCGCAGGAACAGGACATTCACGATCCCTATCAGTGCCTCGGCCGCTCCCGCGAATACCAAGAGGGCTGCAACGCCGCCGTCCTTGAAGCTGGCCCGAAAATGCCGCCCAACAAAAAGCAGGATTCAGACGATCGCGACCCCGTCGACCCCGATGGTGA
>JBEVLH010000194.1:0-8140 GCA_040509255.1 Hyphomicrobium sp.
GGCCATGCTGTCGTCGTCTCGGGACCCGCCCTACAGACCGGTGCTGCCCGACTGGGGGCGAGGGGTGCTCTCAGGATCGGAGCAGGGCTCGTGACCCTGGTCGGGAACGCCGCTGCGACTGCGATCATCGCGACACAGGTCACATCGATCATGGTGAGGTCCGCTGCGGGTGCGAAGGCGCTTTCCACGTTTCTCGACGACGTCCGTCGCAATGCCGTGCTGATAGGTCCCGGCGCATCGATCGGACCTGAGACCGCGAATGATGTGCTCGCTATCCTCAAGTCCTCGGCATCGGTCGTGCTTGATGCCGATGCGCTAACATCGTTCGCCGAGCCCGCGGACGGATCACGCAGCGACTCCAGCATGGGGTTTCTGGCGCGGAACGGTGACGATCCGCACGGGCGGGAGACTCTGTTTGCGGCCATCAAGAGCCGCCAACCCGCAGTGGTGATCACGCCGCACGACGGCGAATTCAAAAAGCTGTTCGGTGTGCTGGCCGGATCGAAAGTCGAGCGCGCGCGCGCGGCGGCGGCGATCTCTGGCGCTATCGTCGTACTCAAGGGCGCCGATACGGTGATTGCCGCGCCTGATGGTCGGGCTGCAATCAATGTCAATGCGCCGCCATGGCTTGCGACCGCGGGTTCAGGCGACGTCCTGGCGGGTTTCGTCACAGGGCTACTGGCCCAGCGTGTACCCGCATTCGTAGCGGCATGTGCCGCCGTCTGGCTGCACGGAGCGGCAGCGAGCCAATTCGGGATCGGCCTCATCGCCGAGGATTTGCCGGACGTCTTGCCTGAAGTGCTGAAGAGGCTCTTTCCGTCGAATCGCAGTCACATGGCTAAGCAGTGAGATCCGACGCCGCTCTGCCGACTTGCTTGAGCTGATTGTCAGCCTGCAAAAACGCTTGCACTTCGGGCGTTGCAGCGGGGCTGATTTCCGAGACGCCAAGAAGCGCCATGAGACGGGCGATCTCGACAAACTTCTTTTCCTTGCGGTCGTAGAGCCCGCCTTTGAAGAGCGCGCGCGTCGCGGCTTGGCCGTCGCGAGGGCCCCCGTCGATGACAAAGGTTTGCTCCATCACCACTAGAGTGGAGTCCCAACAGAGGAGACGTGTCTCGAGGCGGAATTTTTGGAAAGGCCGCAACTCGCGCTGGAAGCGGATGGTGATCGCGCCGGCGATCGGCGTCCATTTGTGGCGCAAGACCTGACGCCACAAGCCTGAGCGCACCAACACATCAAGACGACCGAGATCCATGAGCGTGAGATAGCGCCCGTTATTCATATGGACCGAGAGGTCGAGATCGTGGGGCCAGACGCGAAACGACAGGAGCGACGTATCTGCAGGCAGTGTAAGCGGGGGACGACGGCGCGCCGTCATCAAAACCCAGAGAAGTCTGAACCAGAGGTTCATACGCCGATCCCGAAGCAAGTGGAGAGAGGCTAGGCTGGCTTTACCTAAAGGTCAACCTGGCGATGGGTCGCGAGGATTTGTCGGTTGCCCGCCGCGGGGTCACAATGGCACGATAATACCGCACATCATGACTCGCGATTCTGACGGGTAGAACGGAATTTGGTTTCGGACATGAAGGCCCTGCGGGCGGTGGCGATCTGGCTTGTCGTGGCTTCGGCCTTTGGGGCTGCGCCTGCGCGTGCGGCCGATGTTCCCGCACCTGCTCAGGTCGAAGATGGTGCCGAACAACTCATGCGAGGAGACGTTGCCAAGGCCGTCTCCATCTATACTGCCGCTCTCAAGGATACGGGGCTCGCCAACGACCGCAGGGCGGCCATCCTGAATGACCGGGGTGTTGCAAACGTCCGCCTCGGCGAGACGAAAGCGGCACTCGAGGATTACAACCGAGCCGTCGAGCTTTTTCCAGAATATCCGGTCGCCTACAACAATCGCGGCAATCTTCTTCTGGCGCTCGGACAGCTCGACGAAGCCACCAGGGACTTCAATCGTGCGCTGGTGCTCGCGCCAAGCTTCGCGGCTGCCTATTCGAACCGCGGCAATGTCGAGATGAAGCTTGGCAAGCCTGATCACGCCGTTCCCGATTTCACGAAGGCCATCGAACTGATGCCTGCGAGCGCGCCGCCATTGTCGGGGCGGGGGTTGGCCTATCTCGCGGTCGGGAAGCCGCACGCCGCAATCCGCGATTTTTCGCGCGCGGTCAACGCGGATGCCAGGTTCGCATCCGCTTACCGCAATCGGGCGGAAGCGCGCATGGCCGTCGGCCAGCGCGAGGATGCGATTGAAGATCTTTCGCGGGCAATTGCCTTCGATGCCAACAACAGCGAACTCTATGTGGTTCGGGGTTACGCCTATCTGCTCGACAGCAACACGGCGTCCGCGATCAAGGACTTCTCGCGGGCGATCGAGCTCGATCCGAGATCAAGCCCGGCCTACGAAGGGCGCGGTCTTGCAAACGCCGTCGCGGAAGCGTCAGACGACGCCTATTCTGATCTCAACAGGGCGATCGGCCTCGATCCGAGATCGCCTGTGGCGTTCGCATTCCGAGCGTTCGTCTATAAGCAGACGGAGCAGCCGGATATTGGCTCCAAGGATGTCGAGACGGCGATCAAGCTCGATCCGAATTCGCCGGAAGCGCTGTGGGCGCGGGGCGAAATCGAGGAGGCCAATGGGCAGGCAGATACGGCAATCATCGATCTCCGTCGTGCCCTGCAGCTTCGGCCTAGCTGGCAATTCGCAACGGACGCTCTGAAGAGGCTCGGCGCGGCCACGGATGACGTCGAGGACAAGCCCGAGCCTTCTCTCGATATCGAGCGGTGGCACGTCATGCTGCACGGCGCGGATTACGTCGCCGTCAGTGACGACTATCCGCAAATCCGCGTGCCGTTGGAGATGACGGGCGAAGGTCTGCCGAAATTGTTAGCTTGGGAGGCTCAGAAGCCGCCCTATGCAGGGTATGGAATTTTGAGATTTTCCGGCGGGCGCGTCGCTAGCAAGAATGGTCCGGAAGAAACAGAGTTGGCGGCCATCATCGATATCAGCGGCGCAAAAGTTGTCGCGATCGAGCCGCACCGGCAAGGAAGCCGCGTCGCGACGTGGACATGGGATGGCGATCGTCTTCAAATTGCCAGCGTTGACGGCGTCACCGATGCGTATCAACTCCGGCCCGTGAACGTTGCGGCGGTCGGGACCAGCGATGCAACCCAAAAGTCGGACTCGCGTTCCCAACGTCGCTACAAGCCAAAGAGCTTCTTCGAGTTCCTGTTCGGCAATTGATGTCCGCGGCGCTGCCGCGTAAATCGCGGTAACAACAAGATAATGAGCGCCAGTCCTCGTCCCGTCATCGTCTGGTTTCGCAGCGATCTTCGTCTTGACGACCATCCCGCGTTGAGTGCCGCCATCAAAACCGGCGCGCCGGTCATTCCGCTTTACATTTTGGATGACGGCATCGGAGGTCGCTGGAAACGAGGCGCCGCATCACGCTGGTGGTTGGCGAAAAGCCTCGAGGCGTTGGCAAGTGATATTTCTCAGCGCGGCGGCCGTCTCATCTTGCGTCGCGGCGAAACGATTAGCGAATTGCGGCACGTAGCTGACGAGGCGGATGCCTCTGCGATTTACTTCACGCGCGAATATGAGCCGGCAACCATCGCGCTGGAAAATCAGCTCAACGTAAGCTTCAGCGGAGGCGAAATTCTACTCAAAAGGTACGGCGGCGGCCTGTTGCGAGAGCCGGAAGATCTCCGCACGTCATCGGGCGGAAGCTATCAAGTTTTCACGCCGTTCTGGCGCGCGTTTCAGAGCGACCTTACAGTCGCTCGAGTAATTGCGGCGCCCGAGAAGCTTGAGGCACCGGCGTGCTCTCTGACGTCAGACGACATCGCCGACTGGGCACTTTTGCCGGTCAAGCCCGATTGGTCGGGTGGTTTGGCCGAGGCATGGCAGCCGGGCGCACGCGGCGCGCAGGATCAGCTAAAAACTTTCGTCGACGATGCGCTGAATATTTATGCGAAAGACCGAGACCGTCTCGATCACTTCGGGACGTCGCGGCTATCTCCCCATCTTGCGTTCGGTGAAATTTCTCCAGCCGCCTGCTGGCGCGCCGCGACGAGCGCACTGCGCGAAGCGGGAGCAAGCGAGAGGTCGACAGAGACGTTCCTGAAGGAAATTATCTGGCGAGAGTTCTGTTACTCTCTGCTCTTTCATTTTCCAGACATGCCCGACGAGCCCCTGCGCAAAGAGTTCGCCACCCTCGAATGGTCGAAAAAATCATCCGATCTCAAAGCATGGCAGACCGGCAAAACCGGCTATCCGATCGTCGACGCGGGCATGCGCGAGTTGTGGGCAACCGGTTACATGCACAACCGGGCTCGCATGATCACAGCGTCCTTCCTGACGAAACATCTGCTTTTGCCCTGGCAACTAGGGGAAGCCTGGTTTTGGGACACGCTTGTCGATGCCGACCTCGCAAATAATTCGGCTAACTGGCAATGGGTCGCCGGCTGCGGCGCAGATGCGGCGCCCTATTTCCGCATTTTCAATCCTGTCTTGCAGGGCCAGAAGTTTGACCCTGATGGCGACTACGTGCGGCGGTGGGTACCAGAACTCGCCGGGTTGCCGGCGCCCTTTATTCACGCACCGTGGACCGCTGACGGGCCTGCGCTGAAACGCGCAAGCGTCGTGATCGGAAAATCCTATCCCGCTCCAATCGTTGATCATAAGGCGGCACGCAGCCGTGCTTTGGAGGCTTTTGAGAAACTGAAGCGTGTCTAGCGGTGAACCTACAACCTGCCGCGTCTTGTCGGACCCGATAAAAATTCGCTTATGGCCCAGGTCTCGGGGCGCCTACGCGCGCGGGGAATTGAGATCGCCACGATGAGGCCTGAAACTGTTTCGTAAGCTAGTTGAACCGGCGGGCTGTACGTGCTGCGATTTATCGGTAATTTCCATTAACGGTCGAGTGCTTTGGCCGTAGGATCAACCCATCGCTTGTTGGGTAGGGAGCTTTTAATGTTGCGTGCTTTTGCGTTGGCGGTGACGTTGGTCGCCGTCGCACCGTCGGCTTCGGCGCTTGCCGCGCCGACTGAAGCCCCTGCGAACGGTGCGCCGGTCGCGACCGAAACGCAGTCGGGGACGACGACGTACTTCGGCAAGGTGAAGGACGCGGCGAAGTCGGCGCCAAGCGTTGCGGCGAAGGCCGCGCCGAAGCCGCGGCCGCTTCCTCCGACGCTGACCGCATCAATCGATCTCTCGCGACAGACGATGACTGTTTCGATAGACGGGGAACAGCGCTATCGCTGGCCGATCTCATCAGGGACGTCGCGATATCCGACGCCGACGGGCAACTTCATGCCGCAGCGTACAGCGAAGATGTGGTACTCGAAACAGTACGACAACGCGCCGATGCCGAATGCGGTTTTCATCAATGGCGGAGTTGCGGTTCACGGGACCTTTCAAACCGCTGCGCTGGGCAGCCCGGCCTCTCACGGCTGTATCCGCCTCTCGCCCGCGAATGCAAAGACGTTCTACAGCCTCGTCGAACGTCACAGTATCTATCGGACGCGTGTAAGTGTGCGCGGGCGTCCCCGTTGGCGCGACAACGACATCGCGAACCGACGTGACCGTCGCGATAATGAATACGCCAGCAACGACAACGGCTGGTTCTGGGGCGGTTCGAGCCGCAGCAATGATGACCGCTACGACGATGATCGGGACTCGGCGCGAAAGAGGGACCGCAAGAACTATACATACGCCTACGTCGATGGCGTCCGGACCAAAGTTTATCGGCGGTCGAACGGCGGGTACGCCTATAAGGATGTGCCGAAACGCAAGCGCTCGTCGCAGGAATAGCGGGGCGAGCGGCACGAGATCATTTTGGCTCGCGCCTGCATGGATCAAAGGCTCGGGAGACCGAGCCTTTTTCTTTGCCTCAGTTCAGAACGGGTTCCAGGTCGACGTTTCGGTGAACCGCAGATAGCCGACGTTGGCGCCGAGGCGCATGCCAACACCCGATCGAATGGGGGCCATGATGACGGGACCGCCCTTGAGCAACGTCACGCCTACTCCGCCGACGAAGTACGCTGAGCCGTCGATGCCAGTGAAGCTCCGATAAAGATCATTCGGGCTGTTCATCCGGTAGATGAGAAAGAGAGTGCGGGAACCAGAGGCCCCCAAATCGGTACCGAGCGACGGACCATGCCAATAGACTTCCCGCGTGTCAGGTTGGGAGCGCATAAACAGCGTGCCTTTGCCGAAACGTAGCCCGGCCAGAAATGCACCGCCGCCCTCGACGCCAAGGACATACGCGGTCGGCCGGCCGGCCTGCTTGAAGGCATGCTCGATCACCGCCGCGAGATTCGTAGAGACGGTTCCGAAAAATCCGCGCGTCACATCGCGGATTTCGTCGATGGTAAAGCCCTCTTGTTCCGGCGGCGGCAAACCGGGCGGTGGGCCGGGCTCGATCATGGCAACGGTCGGAGGTGGAGTCGTCGTGTCGGGCTTCGTATGTGTCGCCCAGCCTTTACTCGGCGGCACGGCAGGCTTCGCGGGGGATTTGGACGCCGTCCCTGAAACAGGGGCAGCCGGCTTGTTCGATGCGGCAGACGGGCTTGGCGCAGTCTTCGCAGCACCAGCGGCCTCGCTCGAAAGCGGGGGGGAAGCCTTTTTTGCCTCGGCGATTTTTTCATCGAGGCGCTTCAACATATAATCGGATTTCGCCTTGATGACGGTATTGAGCTGTACGGCTGCGAGTTTTACCTCGTCGAGCTTTGCGCAGTCGGGCTGACTGCCTTCAGGGACGCGGCCAAGCGAGTCGACCCTCATCAGTAGCTCGCTGCTTTTGCTGTCGTAATCGTTCAGGGTCGTATCCTGGATGGCATCAAGCGCGGAATTTTCGTAGTCCGTGTCATTGAGGTTCAGGGCCTCCTTATAGCGCCGAAGACGCTCTTGGAGTTTGGGTTGAGCCTCCAGGGTCAGTGTCCGCAGGCTGGCGCCCGATTGATCGACAGCCGTCGCAAAATCCTTTGCCGTGCATGTGGCTGCAACGGATGGCGGGGCGACGGCAGCGAGTGCCACTAGAAAGAGAACCAGGGCGAACGTCGATCGCATGAATTGCAGCTCCAGTGGATGTCGCCGGACGCAGGCGATCGCTAACTGTCTGGTCCGCGGACGAACGTTCGCCAGCCTTCTCCTAGTCCCGTGGCGGAGATTTGGCGGCAATGCGAGCCAAGAAACGCTTGGTGTCAACGATAATTCGTGTGTGTACACCCGATCCGATGCGTTCCACTCCGTCAGTAGCCGAAACGTCGAAGATCACTTTTCGGCCTTCGACCGCTTTCACAATTGCCGTTGCGGTCACGGTGAGACCGAGCGGCGTCGGTGAGGAGTGCGTGACGTCGAGGTGCACCCCCAGGCTTTGGAGATCCTCGGAGATATGGCCGTGGAGACAGTTGACGGCCGCGGCCTCCATGAGGGCGATCAGCATCGGGCTTGCAAACACGGGGACGTTGCCGCTGCCGACGCGGGTTGCGAGGCGGTCCTCGGTGACGAGCACGCTTGCCGATCCGGCAAGTCCGACGCGCAAGGCAGAAAGATCGGCCATTCCTCATGCACTCCTTTGGTTTGGCGCAATGGGGTTAACCTCAATTCTTCAACGGTGTCCACAAAGGGCATCTGCCGGGGCTAGCTGACGCGAAGGTCGGCCGAATTCCGTGGAGTGAATGTGCGCCATCGCGTTCGCTGGTTCATGATCGCGTTTTCAATGGTGCTGGCCTTGGCGCCGTTCGCATCGGTCGCTGCGGCGGCGATGCTGGCGTCGGCGCTTGGGTGCGAAATTAATGACGCCGCCACGGAGCCGTGTCACGCGTTCGGTATCGACTTTGGTCCAGTACTGGCCGCTCTGGTACCGACCGAAGATCTCGGCGAAATCACATTCTCAATTCTGGCTATGATGCTGCTGTTATGGGCGGCGTTCGAGGGCCTCGCGTTCCTCGTCCGGTGGTGGCGCGGGCGCGCGGCCAGCGAGCCGCGAAGAGGGTCGTAAAATCGTACTCTAGGGCCGCGCTATTTCGAAAAGACCAGGAATTGCGGAGCCGTGCGGCCCGATCTCGGAGATCGCCGCAGCGCAGCTTTCTTCGATGACGACATTGCACTCATTGGAATTCTCGTCCTGGACGC
>JBEVLH010000195.1:0-8583 GCA_040509255.1 Hyphomicrobium sp.
GAAACCGCGGCCGGCAGCTTGCGCGATCTCAACACTCAGAACCGTCCGATGTTTCAGGAGAAGCTGCGCGCCCTGAAGGACAAGCGCCATTGGACCCACGATGAGTTCATCGCCAAGGCCAAGCCCTTCGTGAAGGACGACAAGACCGCCGTCTATGACAAGCAGTCGGACGAACTGCTGTCGGCCATCGCGTCGATGGGGCAGCAGGGGGCGTCAGCGGCGGAACCCGATTGCGCGTTGATGCTGGAATTGCGTGCGCGCATGAAAGCGCTAGTCGAAACGCAGTCCGCCAAATGGTCTTACATGATCCAGAAGCTCGACGCGGAACTGGCGAACTGATCCGGGTTAGCCGCGCAGATCCTCGTCGTCGGGCGCTCGCTCCCAGCGATCCGGCCCCAGACGCTCCTGCGGGTTGAAACGCGTCTTGTAGGCCATCTTGCGCGACCCCTCGATCCAGTACCCGAGGTAGACGTGCGGCAAGCCGATCCGCCGCGCGAAGGCGATGTGTTCGAGGATCATGTAGGTCCCGAGACCGGCGTCGGCGTCGGCAGGATCATAGAAGCTGTAGACCATGGAGATGCCATCAGTCAGCCGATCGCACAGCGCGACGGCTTTGAGCGGCCAAGACTCGAAGTCGAGATCTTCCGCACCTACCGGCTTTTCACGATATTCCGTGAGAAACGTCTCGATGACGGTATCCTCGACCATCATCCGGTAGTCGAGCATGGTCATGTCGGCCATGCCGCCGTCACTGTGGCGCGCATCGATGTAGGCGCGAAACAGCCGGAATTGCTCCATCGTCGGCGTCGGCGCGGTGCGCTGGGCGACGAGCGTCGAATTCCGCCGCCACGTCCGGCGCATCGAGCGGTCGGGCTCGAATTCGCTGGCGAGGACGCGAACCGAGATGCACGCCTGGCAGCCTTCGCAGTAGGGAACGTAAGCGATGTTCTGGCTGCGCCGAAAGCCGGTGGTCAGCAGCCGGTCGACAAGTTCAGGCGGCTTGTCGTGGGTGAGGTGGGTGAAAAGCTTTCGTTCGAGCTTGCCAGCCAGATACGGGCACGGCTGCGGCGCCGTCACGTAGAATTCTGGAAATTTCTTTTGCTGCTCCGTCATTCTTCAGGCGCGTCCCTCGGGCTCGGGCAATCGGTGATGATAGGAGGATGGCGAGTCCAAATTCAAGGTATTGGTGATCACTCCGCGGCATCAATGGTGAATGTCAGGCAAAATGCTCAAGCGAGATCTGAGCGAGATTGGGCAATTTGCATTAACCCGTTGCTACAACGCGTCGAGGGCTGGCTAGCTCCCGACGCGCCTTGTGTCATCATTGGTCCCCGGCTTTTGAGATGCCGACGACCGTCTGACCTATGTGTTCATACGGGCGAGCACCCAAAAGGTGTCTCGCCAGTCTGTCGCGCATGCAACCCGCCGGCCTCCGGACGGAAAGCCGGGCGCTTAAATCTTGAATTCCGGCGAGGGCGCCTTGGGAATCCCGCGCACGTCGTTCGCGCCGACCTGGCTTGCAAGCGCATAGAGTGAGCATGCAAACACCAGCGCGACGACGATGATGCCCATCCAAAGCGCCGACCGGCGCACGAACCAACCCACTGTCGGCGGAGACGACGCACCCGCGTCGTCCCAAGCCGCACTCTGAGCCCCCTGGGCTCCGTGACTAGTCATCTGCTGATATGCCGCCTCAAACTGCCTCTGCGACTGACCTGCTCACATCGCCCCGCCGCCCCGGTTCGCACAAGTCGGCGGGCCTCAATTTGTCGAAAAACGAATCGGATGTGGCCCTCGCGCTGCTTATCGGGGCCGACGATGGAGCTGGCAAGGCCAAACTGTGGCGTTTGCGATACGGTTTGATGGCGGGATAAGGGTCGATTTGGCAACAGCCCCCGCGGCAAAGTTTCCGCACCGCAAAACGTGTAGGGAGTGCGACAGCCTAGTTCTTGTGCACGGGAATAATTCCCGCATACTCGACCAATCACGAGCAGAACGATAAAAAGCCGACCACGAGGAACCGCCCAGGGCTAACCGGATCGCTTCAATGAGCGATTGTCCGATCGTTACCTGGAGGTCCTATGATTGAACTCGTCGTCGCAGTCTGCATGGTTGACCAGCCCGCCCGTTGCAAAGACGTCACACTGAATTTCGAGGGCGCGAGCGTCACCGCCAATCAGTGCATGACCAATGGCCAGATCGAAATGGCCAAGTGGATCGGCGAGCACCCCAACTGGGTCATTCAGAAGTGGCACTGCGGCGTGGCAGGCAGGACCGCCGACCTCTAGAAAGCTTATGACAAGCTTGGCCAGTTGACACGCTGGCCGGGCCTCGGCTCCTGTCGGAAAAAAAATCCGCAGAGGAGCACGAGGGATGTCATCGCCGTCACCTGCCAGGTTCGCGACTGCCGCCGTGCATGCTGGAGCCGCGCCAGACCCCACAACCGGCGCGCGCGCCACTCCGATCTACCAGACCACGTCCTACGTCTTCAATGACGTCGACCACGCCGCGGCCCTGTTCGGGCTTGAGGCCTTCGGAAACATCTACACGCGTATCAACAATCCGACGCAGTCCGTGCTCGAGGCACGACTTGCGGCCCTCGAAGGCGGCTCGGCGGCGCTCGCGCTCGCCTCAGGCCACGCTGCCCAGCTTCTGGCTTTTCATACCCTCTTGGAACCGGGCGATGAATTCGTCGCCGGACGTCAGCTCTATGGCGGCTCGATCAATCAGTTCAATCATTCGTTCAAGAAGTTCGGCTGGAACGTCGTCTGGGCGGATGCCACCGACCCGCAATCCTTCGCCCGCGCGATCACGCCGAAGACCCGCGCCGTGTTCTGCGAAAGCATCGCGAATCCCGGCGGCGTCGTCGTCGATCTTCCCGCCATCGCCGCGGTCGCCAAAGACGCGGGCGTGCCGTTCATCGTCGATAACACCCTTGCGACGCCCTATCTTTGCCGACCGAAGGAATTCGGCGCCGACATCATCGTCCATAGCCTGACCAAGTTTATCGGCGGCCACGGCAATTCGATCGGCGGCGCCATCGTCGATTGCGGCACCTACGATTGGCTGTCGAGCCGGCACCGCTACAACTCATTGGTCGACCCGAACCCGTCCTACAACGGCATCAAGCTGGCCGAAACCTTCGGACCGATGGCTTTCGCGATCGCAGCGCGCGTGCTCGGATTGCGCGACCTCGGACCCGCGATCTCCCCCTTCAACGCCTTCCTTTTGCTGACCGGCGTCGAAACGCTGCCGCTGCGAATGCAGCGCCAGTGCGATAATGCGCTGGCCGTCGCCAAGTGGCTTCAGTCCCACCCGAAAATCGCGTGGGTCGGCTATGCCGGTCTCGAGACCAGCCCGAGCTACGCGTTGCACAAAAAGATTTGTCCAAAAGGCGCCGGCGCCGTCTTCACCTTTGGGGTGAAAGGCGGATATGAAGCGGGCGTCAGATTGGTTTCGGGCTTGAAGCTGTTCAGTCTTCTCGCCAACATTGGCGACACCCGCAGCCTTGTCATTCATCCGGCGTCGACGACGCACCGCCAACTCCGCGATGATGAGCGAAGCGCGGCCGGGGCCGGACCGGATGTGGTCAGGTTATCGATCGGCATTGAAGATTTGGACGATATAGTCGGCGATCTCGAACAGGCACTTGCTGCTGTTTGAACGCTGACGGGGAAGGGATCATGAACCACCAGCTAGTCCTGCAATTTCAGGGCGACGACGACGATACGCTCGAAAAGGTCATCGCGCTCGAGGATCGCCTGATCGAAGTCCTCGACGGCTCGCCGGCCGCGGAGGTCGATGGCCACGAGTCCGGGGACGGCGTGATCCATCTCATTCTGCTCGCCAAGAACGCGGCCAAGGTCTGGGAGAAAATCGAACCGGTCGTCGAGGACGCTTCCGACGAACTCGACATCAACGCCGTCGCGTTCCGCGCGATAGATGCCGAGGATTTCACCGTGCTCTGGCCCGTCGATTACGAGGGTGAGTTCGAAATGGCCTGAAAGGCCACTGTCGATCAAACGCCCCTAGTGCGCCTTGACGTAGGCGCCGGGTGCATCCTCGATGACGCCAAGCTGCTTGCCAGGTACGCGCGCGGGGATCCAGCCGCCGGATTGCTGCGATAGCCACTCGGTCCAGTGCGGCCACCACGAGCCCGGATGATCGACGGCCGAACGCTCCCAATCGTCAAGGTTCGACATCGCCTTTCCATCCGTCCAGTACTGGTATTTGACCTTGTCGGGCGGGTTTACGACCCCGGCGATATGTCCGGATCCCGCGAGCACGAACTCTACCGGACCTCCGAACATCTGCATGCCGCGGAAAACCGAGGCAGCCGGCGCGATGTGATCCTCGCGCGCCGCCATGCAGAAAATCGGCAGCTTGATTTTCTTGAGATCGAGCCGAACGCCGCCGAGTGTCATCTCGCCCCGCGCCAACCGGTTCTCGTTATAGAATTCGCGCAGGTAGTACTTGTGATTGGCCGCAGCCATCCGCGTCGAGTCCTGGTTCCAGTAGAGCAGGTCGAACGGAAACGGCTTCTTGCCGAGCAGGTAGTTGTTGATGACATACGGCCAGATAAGGTCGCGCGGGCGCATCATGTTGAACACGTTCGCCATGCGCGAACCGTCAAGGAAGCCGCGTTCCGTCATCAGCGCGTCGAGGCTCGCGAGCTGCATGTCGTCGGTAAACAGCAGCAGGTCGCCGGCAAGCGAGAAATCGACCTGCGTCGTCAGCAGCGTGCAGCACTGGAACGGCTCTTCGCCGCGCTGGGCAAGGTAGGCGAGGCCGGTCGAGAGCGCCGTGCCGCCGACGCAATAGCCGAGCACGTTGATCTTCTCGAGGCCCGTCTCCTCTTGCGCCGCGCGCACGGCTTCGAGAATGCCTTCGAGCACGTAGTCCTCGAAGGTCTTGTCTGCGAGCCGCTCGTCCGGGTTGACCCACGACACGACGAATACGGTGAAGCCCTGGTCGACGACATATTTGATCAGGCTCTTCGATGCCGTCAGATCGAGGATGTAATATTTGTTGATCCACGGCGGGATCATGATCAGTGGCCGCTCGCGGACTTTATCCGTCGTCGGCTTGTACTGGATGAGCTGCAGAAGCTCGTTCTGGAAGACGATCTTGCCCGGCGTCGTCGCGAGGTTGCGGCCAAGCTCGAAGGCGCTGGCGTCGGTCTGGCTGATCTTCATTAGGTCGCCCGACCGCTTGAGATCCTCCGCCAGCTGATTGGCACCCTTGAGCAGGTTTTCGGCGTTGGTCGAGAGCGTTTCGCGCAGGACCTCGGGATTGGTGATCGGGAAGTTCGACGGCGAGTAGGCGCTCGTCAGCTGCTTCAGATAGAACTCGGCGCGGTGCCGCTCCGCCGGATCGAGATCGGGCGTCGACGCGAGCTGATCTTCCGCCCACTTGCACGCGAGCAGGTAAGCCTGCTTGCAGAAGTCGAAGAACGGGTTTTTGTCCCACTCAGGGTCTTTGAAGCGGTTGTCGCCTGGCGCCGGTGCGATCAGGGGCGGCTCGCTGCCGCCCATCATGCGGGCGAGAACGTTGTTCCACAGCGCCCCGAACTGGCGAAAGAATTCGACCTGAGCTTCCGACAGCTTGACCGGATCCGATAGCCACTTCCGAACCAGCGCCGTCAGCGTTTCCGTCGCGGCCGAGAACTCGCTCGCCGGACTGTAAGGCCCCATTTTCGAATCCGGTCGTTCAGCCAGCTGAGCAAATGCTGAGCTTCCGCGCTCGAACGCCCTCAGAAGGTTGCTCGCGAACGTCTCGGGATCGGGGATCTTGTAGGCCGCAAAAATTGGCGGCAATGGGTGACTGTCTTGCGGCATGGAGCCTTCAGAAGCTTTCTTTTCGTCTAATCTATGCGGCGGGGCGGAGACGCCAAATCTATTTCGACACTGTCGTCAACGAACACCTCGAAGCAAGCGCGAATCGGTCATGTTTGCCCTGCCAATAGGTAAGCAGTGAACACACCCGCATGACCGCGTCACGATGGCCTTCGCACCGCAAAACTATCCATTGCCGCGGCCTTTCATGCTCTTTGCCGGTTCATTGCGCCGCGGCACTGGACGGACCGTGGCGCGCAAGCGTAAAGAGGCGGTCTGGCCGAGCATAGTGCGAAGCGCGTGTGCTTGGTTAAACCCACTTTTTGAGCCTTGTGTGACCAGATGTTTTTCGCCGCTTTGCTGCGGTGCCGAGGGATGAAGATCTTTGAGCGAAGAGTTTCACCGCATCAAGCGCCTGCCGCCGTATGTCTTCGCGGAAGTGAACCGCTTGAAAGCGGCGGCGCGGGCGCGAGGCGCTGACATCATCGACCTCGGCATGGGCAACCCCGACATGCCGACGCCGCAGCACATCGTCGATAAGCTTATCGAAACGATCAACAAGCCGCGCACGCATCGCTATTCCGCCTCCAAAGGCATCCCGGGCCTCCGTAAGGCTCAAGCCGCCTACTATGACCGCCGTTTCGGCGTGAAGCTCGATCCCGAAACCGAGATCGTCGCGACGCTCGGATCGAAGGAAGGCTTCGCCAACATCGCGCAGGCACTTGCCGCCCCGGGCGATATCGTTCTGGTGCCGAACCCGACCTACCCGATCCACTCCTTCGGCTTCATCATCGCGGGCGCCGCTATTCGACACCTGCCGGCGAGCAACGGCGAAGATTTCCTGCGCGCCATGGAGCACGCGGTGAAGCATTCGATCCCCAAGCCGCTCGCCGTCGTCATGTCGTATCCGTCGAACCCGACGGCGATGACGGTCGGCCTCGACTTCTACAAGGACGCTGTCGCGCTCGCGAAGAAGCTCGATATCATTATCCTGTCGGACATCGCCTATTCGGAACTGTACTTCGACGACAATCCGCCGCCCTCCATTCTGCAGGTCCCGGGCGCCAAGGACATTTCGGTCGAATTCACGTCGCTGTCGAAGACCTACAACATGCCCGGCTGGCGCATGGGCTTCGCAGTCGGCAACGAGCGGATGATCGGCGCGCTGGCGCGAGTGAAGTCGTATCTCGATTACGGAGCTTTCACGCCCATCCAGGTCGCCGCCGCCGCGGCTCTCAATGGACCGCAGGACTGCGTCGACGAGATCCGGGCCATGTATAAGAGCCGCCGCGACGTCCTGGTCGAGAGCTTCGCCAAGGCCGGCTTTCCCATTCCGCCCCCGCCCGCGACGATGTTTGCCTGGGCCCCCGTGCCGGAACGCTATCGCGCCATGGGCTCGGTCGAGTTCTCAAAGATGCTGATCGAAAAAGCCGACGTCGCGGTCTCGCCGGGAATTGGCTTCGGCGAGCACGGCGAGGGCTTCATTCGAATTGCCCTCGTCGAGAACGAGCAGCGCATTCGCCAGGCCGCCCGTTCGATCAAGAAGCTTTTCACCGAGTCTGCCGAAACGCCGGCTCCTGCCTCCCGCCCTCAGAAGTCCGCGACGCGATAATCGATCATATGGAACCCCTCAACCTCGGTATTGCCGGACTAGGAACGGTCGGCGGCGGCCTGCTCGGATTGCTGCAAGCCAACGGCCCGCATTTCGCCAACATCATCGGGCGCGAAATTCACGTCACTGGCATTTCTGCCCGCGATCACAGGAAAGAACGCGGCATCGCCGTCGATGGCGTCCAATGGTTCGATGATCCGGTGGCACTTGCTGTTCATCCGTCGATTGCGGTGTTCGTCGAACTGATCGGTGGCGAAGACGGCGTGGCGAAGGCGGCCGTCGAGGCGGCTCTCAATGCCAAGAAACACGTCGTCACGGCGAATAAGGCACTGCTTGCAAAACACGGTGTCGAGCTGGCGCGTCTCGCCGAGAAGAATGGCGTCGCGTTGAACTTTGAAGCCGCAGTTGCCGGCGGTATTCCCGTTATCAAGACGCTGCGCGAAGCTTTGGGCGCCAATCGCGTCAAGCGCGTCTACGGCATTTTGAACGGCACCTGCAATTACATCCTTTCGCAGATGCAGAGCGAAAAACGCGCTTTCGACGACGTTCTCAAAGAAGCGCAGGCGCTGGGCTACGCCGAAGCCGATCCGACCTTCGACATTGGCGGCTTCGATGCGGCGCATAAGCTCGCGCTGTTGACGAGCCTCGCCTTCGGCACCCGCGTCGCCTTCGAGCAAATCCATGTCGAAGGCATTCAATCAATCACCCAGGCCGACATCGAGGCGAGCGACAGCCTCGGCTATCGCATCAAGCTTCTGGGTGTCGCGATGGAAACCGATACCGGCATCGAGGCGCGCGTCTCGCCGGCGCTCGTCTACAAGGACTCCGCGATCGCCGAGGTTTCCGGCGTGACGAATGCCGTGGCGATCGACGGCGACTTCTCGGGCAACATTCTTCTCGTCGGCCCGGGCGCTGGCGCGAAGCCGACGGCCTCCGCGGTTGCCGGCGACATTCTCGATATTGCCCGCGGCCTGATCCTGCCGCCATTCCTGATACCGGCAGCCAAACTCAAGGCCCACAAGCGCGCCAAGCTCGACCGTCATTACGGCTCGTATTACGTCCGCCTCGCGCTCTACGACAAGCCCGGCGCCATGGCCAATGTCGCAAAGCGTATGGGCGATCAGGACATCTCGCTTG
>JBEVLH010000196.1:0-5360 GCA_040509255.1 Hyphomicrobium sp.
CTGACCGATCATCTTCTTGCGGCTGGCGCCAAGAAGGATCGGCACGCCGAGGCCGTGGTAGAGCGATAGCCCCGCCATCACCGCCACGTTATGGTGCAGATGCTTGCCGAAGCCGACGCCAGGATCGGCAATGATCTTCGATTTCGGAATGCCGGCGGCGATGCAGGCTTGTACGCGGCTTTCGAGATAATCGAACACGTCCAGGACGACATCGTCATACTGTGGATTGTCATTCATCGTCTTCGGATCACCCTGGGCGTGCATCACGACGACGGGCAGACCCGTTTCCGCCGCCGCCTCGAGTGCTTCCGGCTCATGGGTGAATGCCGAGACGTCGTTCAAAATATCGGCACCGGCCGCCGCCGACCGTCGCATGACCTCGGCCTTGCGCGTATCGACTGAAATGACGGCGTCGGTCTTTGCGCGCAGTCCCTCGATGACGGGGATGACACGGCGAAGCTCCTCATCGGCTGAAACGTAATCAGCGTTCGGTCGCGTGCTCTCGCCGCCGATGTCGAGAATGTCGGCGCCTTCCTCAACGAGGCGCAGTCCGTGCGCGACCGCATCACCCGTGGACGCAAACTCGCCGCCGTCGGAAAAACTGTCCGGCGTCACGTTGACGATGCCCATGATGCGCGGCCGGTCGAGCGAAAGTCCTGCGAGTCGCGAGCGCGGCTCTGAAAGCTCTTGCAGGATGTCGGCCGCCGCGAGCGCTTCTCGCCCCCAATCTCCGCTGAAGGCATCCCCGAGCACGACGGTGCGCCGCTTCGTGTTCGGGGAGCCGCGCGTCAGGACATCGAGCGCCGCGAATGACAGCCGCCCGCCCGCGAGCGGCAGACCCTTCCATTCAGGAACCTCGGCTTCGTCGATCGCGCGACGTTCGCTGCGGTCCCAGAAGATCGCCGTCGGCTGCAGATAGATTGAGCGCTTCATCGGTGAAAACGTGCTCCGTCTCTACCTTCTCCTTTGCGGGTACGGCGGGTCGCACAGTGAGAAATCGTCGAAGTTCGCATCTGGGGCTCGATCACTGAAAAGTATGGAGGAAACGGGACACGCAAACAAAAGCGGCCGCGAAGCTATCGCGGCCGCCCGAAGATTGATAGCCGACCTTGGCCCCGTATTACTGCGGTTGGGGCTCGGGTCCAATGTCGATCCCGCCTTGCGGCTCAGGACGCGGACGCGGCGGCTGCCGGCCCGTAGACGGAACCGCCGAACCCGCCGGCCCCTTCGAGCCGTCGTCATCGGTAGGCCGCGAGATCTTCTCGCCGCGCATGATCGTTTGGCATTCATCGCCCGAGATTGTTTCGTACTCCATGAGCGCTTGCGCCATCAACTCAAGCTCGCCCTTGTGCTTCGTCAGCACTTCCCAGGCTATGCTCTGGCCGGTCGTCACGATGCGACGCGTCTCTTCATCGATGAGCTTGGCGGTTTCCTCGCTCATGTTCTGCTGCTGCGTGATCGAATGGCCGAGGAATACTTCCTGCTGGTTCTCCGAATAGAGTAGCGGTCCGAGCTTGTCGCTCATGCCCCACTCGGTCACCATCTTCTTGGCGATGTTGGTTGCCTGGCTGATGTCGCTCGACGCACCCGTATTGAGATGCTCGCGACCGTAGATGATCTGCTCGGCGACACGTCCGCCGAAGGCCATCGCGATCTTGCCCTCGCACCACTGCTTCGAATAGCTGAGGCGGTCGCGCTCCGGCAGGCTCATCGTCACGCCAAGGGCGCGGCCACGCGGAATGATCGTCACCTTGTGCAGCGGATCGTTACCCGGCACGACGAGATTGACGATGGCGTGTCCGGCCTCGTGATAGGCCGTCGCGAGCTTCTCTTCTTCCGTCATGGCCATGGTCTTGCGCTCGGCGCCCATCATGACCTTGTCCTTCGAATCTTCGAACTCCGCCTGGGTCACGAGTCGCTTGTTGCGGCGCGCAGCCAACAGCGCCGCCTCGTTGACGAGGTTCGCGAGATCGGCGCCCGAGAAGCCCGGAGTACCCCGCGCGATCACCTTCGGATCGACATCGGGCGCCAACGGCACTTTCTTCATGTGGACGCGCAGGATCTTCTCGCGGCCGAGCACGTCTGGGTTCGGCACGACAATCTGGCGGTCGAAACGGCCAGGACGCAGCAGCGCCGGATCGAGCACGTCCGGACGGTTTGTCGCCGCGATGATGATGATGCCTTCGTTGGCTTCGAAGCCATCCATCTCGACCAGCAACTGGTTGAGCGTCTGCTCGCGTTCGTCGTTGCCACCGCCGAGGCCAGCGCCACGATGGCGGCCGACGGCGTCGATTTCATCGATGAAGATGATGCAGGGTGCGTTCTTTTTTGCCTGCTCGAACATGTCGCGAACGCGGCTCGCGCCGACGCCGACGAACATCTCCACGAAGTCCGAACCCGAGATCGTAAAGAACGGAACGTTGGCTTCACCCGCGACGGCGCGCGCGATCAGCGTCTTGCCCGTGCCGGGCGGCCCTACGAGCAGGCAACCGCGCGGGATCCGACCGCCGAGCCGCTGGAACTTCTGCGGATCGCGGAGAAATTCGACGATCTCTTCAAGGTCGGCTTTGGCTTCATCGACGCCCGCGACATCATCGAACGTCACGCGTCCGTGCCGCTCAGTCAAAAGCTTGGCTCGTGACTTTCCGAAGCCCATGGCGCGGCCGGAGCCGGATTGCATCTGACGCATGAAAAAGATCCACACGCCGATAAGCAGCAGCATGGGGAACCAGCTCAGAAGAATGCTCGTGATCGACTGCACTTCATCCTCGGCGGGTCGCGCTTTGAACTTCACACCCTTTTCGCGCAAGCGTGTGACGAGGTTGGGATCTTCCGGGGCGAAAGTCGAGAACGAAACATCGCCGCTCCCCGCGTCGCGCTTCGTACCCGTAATGCGGTTACCTGCGATCACGGCTTCCGTCACGTTACCCTTATCGACAGCATCAAGAAATTCCGAATATTGAATTTCGTTGGTGCGTCGGGTCGTGCTCGGATTGCTGACGAGATTGTAAAGCGCCAACAGCAGGACGAAAAGCGCCGCCCAGATTGCAAGCTTCTGATAATTCGGGTTCATTTTTTTCCTTGATGGTGCCTTCGGCACCAAAACGGCGCGTCCTCGGCGGCCTTCGCCCCCAAAAGTGAAACTCTAACATAGGTGCCTGCGTATCGCGGCACAAGTTGGGGCCTTTACCAAGCTTTACGCCATGAGAAAACGCCGAAATCCTTAAAATGCAGCGTTGTCTGCTAAGGCGGCTAGTTCGTAACCTCCGGGGTCAAGGGGTGGCCCATCCAACTGCGCAAATGGGGCGAGAGAAGGTGCAGCTAGGAGCCGTCCACCGGTCCAGAAGGCAGGCACGGCAAGCGACGCACGCGTCGGCGGGCGGTGGCCGGGCGCAAGGCTCCCCACGATGGAGGCATAGCCGCCTTTCCCAAGCGGTTTCACGATAACGGAATTGCTATTGTGACGGCCCGAGTATCTTGCCGCGTGTCCCGCCCACCGAACGACAAAACGGCCGTCCCAGACCTGCGCCACGCCAGGTGTGAGGGTCACTTCAGCCGGGTCGAGACGCCCGACCTCCCGCCAGACGCGGATGAAGCGCGAGCCGGTCGAAATCATCGCCCCGCCTAGGGTCGCCGCTGATGCGCCCTCACGTTGCATGCGCGCCACCAGATCTTCGACCTCGCACAGCTGCGGAGAGGGACTGGCGCCACCGTAGCGTGCGATCAACCGGGCAATGATCTTCTGGCGAAGAAAAATAGGGCCAGCTTCGAAGGCCTTACGATCCAAGCGCGCGAAAACTTCGTTGCCGAATGAGATGTCGAGCGAAGCGACGAAGCACCTTTCGGCATAGGAGAGCGCGTCACGAGCCTCGCCAAGACGGCGGGCCGACGTTGCGATGGCATCCGCTGAAAGTCCCACTCCGGCAAACCGCGACGCGAGCGACCGCACACGCGCGCGCTCGTATCGACGATCGCTGTTGGTGGTATCTTCCGCATACGCAATGCCGCGCGCGGCAAGCGTCGCGACGAGCCGCTCCTTTGAAAACGCGAGAAGCGGCCGCACCAGCATGATCGGCAAGCCACCGTGAACGGGTCGCTCGCTTCGCATGCCCGCGAGACCGTCGATCCCCGCCCCTCGTGCGAGCCGCATGGCAAATGTCTCGGCCTGGTCATCGCGATGATGTGCCGTGACGATGGCCATACGTCCCCCGCCAAGTGTTCCGGCATGATCGGTCAGAAGCCGGTATCGCGCATCGCGTGCCGCCGCCGGTAATCCCGTGGACGGCTTTTCCCCATTCCATGGGATGGTGGTGTGTGCCAATCCCAGCCGACGGGCTTCTTCGGCGACCAATTCGGCTTCCGCATGTGATTCGGGCCGAAGCCCGTGATCGACGGTCGCGACCGAAAGCAACGGTGCGTCGCTCGGCATACGAGCTCGCCACTCTGCTGCGAGAACCATCAGTGCCATGCTGTCGGGTCCACCGGACACCGCCAGCACCACACGATCGAAAGCCTCGAGCCCGGCGAATGCAGCATCCGCTTCGCGAGCCGAGATCGCCGAGGTTACTTGCGTCTTCATGGCTTCACGCTGCACGGTCCGACGCGCTCAATCCGCCCGTCTGCTCCCGATTACTGACAACCGACCCGCTGCCGTTCGCTCTGCGCCCGGGCCTTCACGCTTTGAGGCGCGGTCGGAAATTTGGACGACAATTCCGCGAACGACGAGCAGGCTGCCTCTTTCTGCCCAAGTCTGTCGAGCGACATTGCAAGCTTCAGCAGGCTGTCGGCCGCCTTCCCGCTTTGAGAATACGTCTGGTAGCCCTTCAGGAACGCCGCGGCCGACGATTTGTATTGTCCGCGGACGAAATACGTCTCGCCGAGCCAATACTGAGCATTGCCCGATAGAGAGTCGTTGGGGAATTTTTTCAAAAAGTCCGTGAATGCCGATTCTGCCGAGCCGTAATCCCGCTGCAGCAAATATCCGTAGGCGGTCTCATAAGCCTGCTTCGGATCGCCGCTCGTTTCGCCGGCTGGCGGCAGCGCCGCCGTCGCGACCGACCCTGGCGGCGGCGGACCTGCGCCCGCGCCACTTTCAGCTGTAGGCTCGCCCTGGCCGTTCAGCAAACCGCCGATCGCGTCGTTGCCGTTGCTGCCGGCGTTGCCGTTGTTACCAGAGACAGTTGTCGACCCGAACCCTGGGATGGATGCGGTGTCGGTGCCACTCGGAATGTCCGAGCGGGTACGGGGCGTGCCGCCCATGCCGCGAATCTGGTCGGAAAGCTGTTGCACCTCCGTCGACAGCGCACGAACCTGCGTTTCAAGGCTGTCGATACGGGCGGAATCGGCGCCGCCGGCAGCTG
>JBEVLH010000197.1:0-4709 GCA_040509255.1 Hyphomicrobium sp.
GCCCTCTCACGCGGACGACACCGCGATCGGCAAGGCGCGCTAACTGTGCGGCAGGCATAGGCTCACGCCTCGGTTGCAAACGGGGAGAGAGTTACGTATGCGGGGTTCATTCCGAAGACAAGCCCGAGGATCCCCGCGACATGGCTGAGACGTTCGACCTCGTGATCCGTGGCGCGACGGTCGTCAACCACGACGGCGAGAGCGTCCGCGATCTCGGCATATCAGGCGGCAAGATAGCTGCCCTGGGGAACCTCCGGAACGCCTCCGCGGCAGAGGTCATCGAGGCGGCCGGCCTCCATATCTTGCCGGGCGTCATCGATACCCAGGTCCATTTTCGCGAACCGGGCCTCGAGCACAAGGAAGACCTTGAGACCGGCAGCCGGGCGGCTGTCGCAGGGGGTGTAACCGCCGTCTTCGAAATGCCGAACACCAAGCCCTTGACAACGAGCGCCGAGACGCTGGCCGACAAGGTTCGCCGCGCCCGTCACCGCATGTGCTGCGACTTCGCCTTCTTTGTCGGGGGCACACGCGAGAACGTTTCCGAAATCCCGCGCTTCGAGAAGCTCGAAGCATCGGCGGGCATCAAGGTCTTCATGGGATCCTCGACCGGCGATCTGCTTGTCGATGACGGCGTCACCCTGGATAAGATCATCGCTGGCCTCTCGCGTCGCGCCTCGTTCCATGCCGAGGACGAAGCCCGCCTGAAGTCGCGCATGCATCTGCGGCGAAAGGGCGATCCGTCGTCCCATCCCGAATGGCGCGATCCGGAAGCTGCCCTCATCGCGACGACGAAGCTCGTCGGCCTTGCCGAGAAACACGGAAAACGCGTCCATGTTCTGCACGTGTCCACCGCTGAGGAAATGGAATTCCTGAAAGACCACAAGAACTACGCCACAGTTGAGGTCACGCCTCATCACCTCACGCTCGAAGGCCCCGAATGCTACGAGCGCCTGGGCGCCTACGTTCAGATGAACCCGCCCGTGCGCGATGCGCGTCATCGGGCCGCGATCTGGGCGGCGCTGGACTCCGGCGTTGTCGACGTCCTGGGCTCGGACCACGCGCCACATACGCGCGAGGAAAAAGATCATGTCTATCCCGACACCCACTCCGGCATGACCGGCGTCCAGACTCTGGTGCCCATCATGCTGGACCACGTCAATGCGGGGCGACTGTCGTTACAGCGCTTCGTCGATCTGACGAGCCACGGCCCTCAGCGTCTCTTCGGTATTCGAGGTAAGGGCCGCGTTGCTGTTGGCTACGACGCCGATCTGACCATCATCGATCTGAAGCGCACCGAGACCATAACCAACGGCTGGATCGAGAGCCGCGCCGCCTGGACCCCCTACGATGGCGTGAAGGTGAAGGGCTGGCCGGTCGGAACATTCGTCCGCGGGCGGAAAGTCATGTGGCAAGGCGAGATCGTGGGCCCTGCAAGCGGAGAACCCGTCGGTTTTCTTGAAGGCTATCCGGGATGAGAAATTTTGACCGCCAAAGGTGCCGGAACCTCAATTGCCCTTCTTGAACATCATCCATGTGCCGTCGGCGGCGATGACGACCCTCCACCACAGCCACCGCTTTTTGGCCAGCATTTCCGCCGCCGCGCCGGGCGGGACCAGCCGGTAGAGGTCGACCTGCTCCGCTGGCTTGAGTTTATCGAGTGGCCGCGTCGAGAGGTAAGGCCAGACGTAGATTAGGTTGTTTTCGATGTCGTTGCCGAGCGGCAAGGCGGCCGGCGGCATCTCCAGAATTTCGACGAGAGCGGCGAGGGTATCGCGTCCCTGTGGATCCGCTGAGCGATCCTTCAGCGCCGCAATCGGATTGGAGCGCGGCGAGATGCCGAGATCCGGTACAGCCCCGCTGACTTCAAACGCAGATTTGAGTTCGTCGATATTTCCCGACCGCGCGGCCGTTAAAATGACGTCTCGGAGGTCGGCGACGTGCGCGGGAAGCTTCGGGCCGGCTCCTGCTTCCTCAGCGCGCGGGCCTGAGACGTGGACAAGCGCAGCGCCCGCCACTACCAGTAGAAGAAGCAGGGCCACTGAATTCAGGGAAGCGGGTTGAACAAACTGCCGATGCCTTTTGCACATCGCCGGGGAGAGTGCGCCCGATTGCCGTTGCGCGGTTCTCCCGGCCATGTGACGCTCCGAAACGCGCGTCCGCCGCGTGCTACCGGCAACTTCTCTTTCCGACATCGAGCACGCATCCCTTGCTGAGTTACATTCCCAATCCGCTCATCATCCCGGTTGGCCTGATCGTCGGAGTGCTCATTGCGGCCCCGGTCGGCCCTGTCAACGTCCTGTGTATTCAACGTGCCATCGAGCGCGGATTTTGGGGCGGCATAGCGGCTGGCATTGGGTCGGTCGCGGGCGACGCGCTCATCGCGCTTTTCGCCGGTCTCGGCGTCGGCACCATTTCGGGCGTCGTCGAGACCCACCGCGCGGTTATTCAGGTCATCGGCGGTATCGCGCTGGTCCTGTTCGGCTTGCGCCTCTACTTCAGCGCCCCGCGGCTGAAACTCGAAACCGACACCTCGGTCGCGAGGCTCAAGGATTTCATCTGGGACATTCCCCAGACCTTCTTTCTCACGGTCACCAACCCCGGAGCGGTGCTCGGGCTGTTCGCTGTCTTTGGCGGCATCAGCACATTCGTCGAGGTCCATTCGACTATCGACGTCCTGCTGATGGTGGCCGCCATCGCGAGCGGCAGCATGTTGTGGTGGGTGACGCTCTCAAATCTGATCGGACGATATCGGCATCGGATCGACCTGCGCGTTCTCAATATCGTCAACCGTATCGCGGGCATGCTGCTCGCGATCTTCGGGGCGATCTTGATTGCTGAGGTCGTCTGGAGGGCCGGTCACTTCTGATGCGACGTGGCGTCCGCGTTATTGGTCGCGACGCGATAGCGTGAATTCGCCCTCGACGACACGCTTCTCAAGCCCGCGCGTCAGATGGATGACGGCGTCTTCTCCGTAGATGGCGACGAGATCGGTGAGCGCTGTAAAGAGCGCCGCATAAGCCATCTGCTGCGGCTCGACCCCCGTATCGACTCCCTCGTCCCAGGCCGCGAGAATCAGGTCGAGCGCTTTCAGCGTCGGATTTTTAGTATCGAGGTCCTCGAAACACTGCATACTGATCTCAATCCTTCCCCACACATCCGGCCCACACGTACAAGCCGGACCCCTACCTTTTTCACCTAGCACGGCTCTTTGCGATAGGTCGCAGCTGCCACTATTCACAGTAAACCGGTCAGAAACGATGTGTCCCCGTTAAGGGCGTTTTATCCGTTCCCGCCGCGCCGCGTCAGTTCGGAAACGACTTGAGCATGCCGTCGGAGAGGTCGGATCCTTCGGAAAGAAAGCGCGTAATGGCCGTCTGTGCCGATGGGCTGCAGGTATTGTAGGTGCGGCTGTAGCTCCGATACCCTTGGTTGAATGCTCGCGTCAGTTTCGCGCGGCGCAGCGCGGTCGAACCTTCCGCGTCCATGAGTTCGCGCATGCGATCGCGCCAATATTGTCCTTCGTTCGCTCCGCAGAGTTCACGCAGATAGTGAATGGCGCCAAGGAT
Organism: Hyphomicrobium sp.; assembly: GCA_040509255.1. Lineage (GTDB taxonomy): Bacteria > Pseudomonadota > Alphaproteobacteria > Rhizobiales > Hyphomicrobiaceae > Hyphomicrobium_B. The sequence goes on from JBEVLH010000197.1 coordinate 3,567, forward strand.
TTCCGATAGCCGCATTAGGCGGTCATCGTATGGTTTCCCGTCGGACGCCGCCATCACGGATCCGCACATCGTCGCCGCGACAAAGGCGATCGCGGGCAGCAACTTGCAGACATGGCGGCTGTGTCGTTTCACGTCTGCGTCCAAATGTTGGCAGTGCGCCGGCTTCAGCGCATCCTGGTGGCGAATCCGCCAATGCTTATATTCTGGATTCATTCGGCATCAAAAGGACGACTGGGGTGTGCGCGCGTTACAGTTTGACATCTCCACCGGAAGCGGTGCGCGCGTTCTTCGACGCTCCGGCCGTTGACGATTTCCCGCCCCGCTACAACATCGCGCCGTCGCAACCGGTTTTGATCGCGCGCAACGACATGCGAGGCCGTCCCGAAGTCCAGCTGGTGCGCTGGGGACTAATTCCGTCGTGGATGCGCGATCCGGCCGCGCTCCGGTCGCCCCTCATCAATGCCCGTGCCGAGACGGCCGCCGAGAAGCCGGCGTTTCGAGGCGCCCTCAGGCACCGTCGTTGCCTCATCCCGACAACCGGCTTCTACGAATGGACGGGTAGCCCGAGATCACGCCAGCCGCATCTCATCGGGCTGAAAGATCAGGATCTTTTCGCACTGGCGGGCCTATGGGAGGATTGGCTCGGAGCGGACGGCAGCCAGATCGAGACAATGGCGATCCTCACCACAGGTTCGAACGCAGAGATGACACGCATTCATGACCGCATGCCGGTCATCATCGCCAAGGAGAATTTCGACCGTTGGCTCGACTGCCGCTCGGGCACGGCTGAAGGCATCGAAGATTTGCTCGGCCCCTTTACAGGCGGACGACTGACCATCACCGCGGTCAACCCTCGGCTGAATAACGCCCGCGCCGAAGGCTCCGAACTGCAACAGCCGGCTCCTGACCTTCTACTTTAACGCGCATTTGGTGATCGGCCGGCCGAGCGACTCGCGGCCGGAGCCGATCGGCGCTAAATCTAAATTGCCGACCCGAAAGAGAAGACCTTGCCAAGATCGGCGTGTAGATTGCGCCGTGGCGGTGAGGGCCTTACGAGCGTTGGCGCGGTGGTTGAAGGCGCCCGGGAACAGTTGGGGAGAGTGACATGGCGTACCACGGCGAGGATCTCGATCTTAGGACGCC
>JBEVLH010000198.1:0-7001 GCA_040509255.1 Hyphomicrobium sp.
GCAGCGGTTTCGCCGAGGAGTTCGAAGCCGGCGACGTCAGTGCGTTCGGGTTCCGCGCCGCTTTCCCAATCAAACAGCACGACGTTACGCGGGTTCGGCAAGCCCTCGCCGGCAACGGTCTGGATATATTCGCCGTCGAGGCCGCGGACGGCGGTGGGCGTCGCAACGCCACCGGTGTCGCGCAGGGCCGAAAGCCACGCGAGCTCGGACGCGATCGCCGTTCGCGAGTGATAGCCTTCGCGATGCACACGGAGGGCCCACGTTCGCCCTAGCCCATCTTCCACGCGATAAGTCGCGTTCTCGGACACATTGATGAGCTTAACGGGTGCACCGTCCGGAAGACCGAAGCGTTTGACCGCACGCTCGGCTAGGACCTGCAAGCGCTGCAAGAGCTCTTCGTGAGTCACTTCACCCGTGGCCGTCATTGCGGTCTTGAAATCCCGTGCTCCCAAGCGATCAGGCTCTTTGAGGGCCTGTTGTCAGCTGCAGAGTACGAAGCGGCGGCGAGGTGGACTTGACCCCGCCGCCGCATCTGTTGACAGGACAGCGCATCACGCTGTCATGAAACGGTTGGAGATCAAAGCTTCACCATCACGTGGCGCGGAACAGTGTAATCCTCGAGAGCATACATCGAGAGATCCTTGCCATAGCCAGACATCTTCATGCCGCCGTGCGGCATCTCACTGACGAGCATGAAGTGGGTATTGACCCATGTGCAGCCATACTGCAGCCGCGACGCAACCTTCATGCCTCTCCCGATGTCTGCGGTCCAAACGGATGACGCGAGGCCGTAGTCGCTATCGTTGGCCCAGGAGATCGCCTCTTCTACGTCGTCGAACGGCGTAACCGAGACGACCGGGCCAAACACTTCCTTGCGCACGATCTCATCGTCTTGCGTCGCGCCGGCAATGAGCGTCGGCTCAAAGAAGAAACCTTTACCTGCCGGGGCCGCGCCACCTGCGGCGACGGTGATATGGTTCAAACGGGTGGCGCGTTCGACGAAGCCTTCTACGCGGCCCTTCTGGGCCGACGAAATCAGCGGCCCGAGGTCGTTTTCATCGTCGTTCTCCTGATTGAACTTCAGGCTTTTTACTGCGTCTGCGAGATCCGCGACGAGGTTGTCGTAGACCTTCTTGCCGGCGTAGATGCGGCACGCGGCGGTGCAGTCCTGGCCGGCATTGTAATAGCCAAACACCTTTACGCCTTCGACGACCGACGCGATGTCGGCATCGTCGAACACGATGACCGGCGCCTTGCCGCCAAGCTCGAGGTGGCTCCGTTTGATATTGGACGCAGCGGCCTGAAGGACCTTCTGGCCCGTGCCGATGCTGCCCGTCAGCGACACCATCGCGACCTTGGGGTGATTGATCAGCGCCGAGCCGGTCGTCGCGCCTTTACCGACGACGATGTTGACGACGCCCTCGGGGAAGATTTCGGAAATGGTTTTGCCGAGTTTCAGCAGCGTCAGCGGCGTCTGTTCGGATGGCTTCAGCACGATGGTGTTGCCGCCCGCTAACGCGGGAGCGAGCTTCCAAGCCGCCATCATCAGCGGATAGTTCCACGGAGCGATCGAGCCGACGACGCCGACCGGATCGCGACGGATCATCGATGTATGGCCGGCAAGATATTCGCCGGCGACGGGGCCATGCATGTTGCGAACGGCGGCAGCGAAGTAGCGAAAGCAATCGACGATCGCCGGCATCTCATCCTGCAGAACACGGATGCGGGGCTTGCCGGTGTTCAACGCCTCGAGAGCCGCAAAGGCTTCGGCATCCTTTTCGATGGCATCGGCGAGTTTCAAGAGAAGGGCCGAGCGCTCACCGGGCGTCGTCTGCGACCAAGTCTTGAAGGCCTTATCCGCGGCGTTGACGGCGGCGTCGACCTGGCTCACCGACGCATCGGGAAGATTGGTGATGACGTCTTCGGTCTTCGGGTTGACGACCGGTTCCGGGGCATCGGTGCCGGCAACGAAGTCGGACCCAATCAGCATGTTTGTTTCGAGCATTTTATCCTCCAATGGTCGCTCGGGCGCCTCGCTACTTCGAGGAACCGCCGGTGTGTTCGCCTTCCCGCGTGAGGTAGTAGGCCGCGAGGATCGGCAATAGCGTGACGAGAAATACGAAGACCGCGACGACGTTCGTTACCGGGCGCTGGCGCGGGCGGATCAGTTCGGAAAGCATCCAGATCGGCAGCGTCGTCTGCTGTCCGGCGGTAAAGGTCGTAACGATGACTTCGTCGAACGAAAGCGCGAAGGCGAGCATCCCGCCGGCCAGAAGCGCCGTCCCGATTTGCGGCAGGATGATGTGGCGGAACGTCTGGAAAGAGTCGGCGCCGAGATCCATCGAGGCTTCGACGAGATTGCCGGAGAGCCGCCGAAAGCGCGCGACAGCGTTGTTATAGACGACGACGATGCAGAACGTCGCGTGGCCAAGGATGATCGTCCAGACCGAGAACGGGATGCTCATAATGTCGAAGGCCGAGCGGAGAGCGATACCCGTGATGATACCGGGCAGCGCAATCGGCAGAACGAACAGCAGCGAGATCGTTTCGCGCCCGAAGAATTTGGTTCGCGATAGTGCGGCAGCGGCGAGCGTTCCGAAAATCAGGGCGAGGACCGTGGCGATGGCCGCGACCTGGAGGGACAGATAAAGCGGCGGCCAGATGTCGGGCCGCGAATTCCACGCCACGCCGAACCACTTTGTGGTGAGACCCGGCGGTGGGAATTCGAAGCTCTTTTCCTCGGTCGTAAAGGCGTAGAGGAAAATGAAAGCGAGCGGCAAATGAAGGAACAGCAGGCCGGCGACCGCTGAGATACGCAGACCGAGCGGCGCGGAAGCCTTGGCGTTAGAGGACATCGAAGGCCCCCATGCGTTTGGCCATCCATAAGTACACCGCCATGATGACCATCGGGACAACGGTGAAGGCGGCGGCGAGCGGAATGTTTCCGGCGGTGCCCTGCAAAGTGTACACCGCTTGCCCGATCATCAGGCGCGAATTGCCGACGATCTGCGGGATTATGTAATCCCCGAGCGTCAGGGAGAACGTGAAGATCGAACCGGCGACAATGCCCGGCAGCGCCAATGGAAAGATCACGGTTCGGAACGTCTGCCCTGGGTCGGCGCCGAGGTCGGCGGAAGCTTCGATGAAATTCCCAGGCACGCGTTCGAGCGCCGCCTGCGTCGGCAGGATCATATAGGGCAGCCAGATATAGACGAAGACGAGGAAGGTGCCGATGTAGCTGAACGACAGCGACGGCCCGCCGACGACGGGCATGGCCAAGATACCGTCAAGCAGCCAGCCGAGGTGCAGCTTTTCCGCGAACCAGGTGATGACGCCTTCCTTCGCAAGGATCAACTTCCAGGCGTAAACCTTGACGAGATAGCTCGACCAGAGCGGCATCATCACGGCCAGATAGAACAGCGCTTTGGTCCAGCCGCGCGCATACCGGGCGGCGTAATAAGCAATCGGAAATCCGATAACGGCGCTCGTCAGGGTCACCAGAGCCGCCATGGTGACGGTGCGCAGAATGATCTGGACGTTCGAGCCTTCAAACAGCTGCGCATAGGTCGCGAGTGTGAATTCATGGACGACGACGCCAGAGAAATCGTCGAGCGAGTAGAAGCTCTGAAGAAGCAGCGCGAATAGCGAACCGACGTAGACGATGCCGATCCAGAGAAGCGGCGGCATCAACAGCAGGAAGGTCAAAAGTTGCGGACGGGCGAAAAAGACGTCCGAGATCGAGCCCGCGAACCCTCGTTTCATGGCTGGGGCGGCCGCCGTCACGCGCCCTCTCCCATCGCGACCATCGCGGATTTCGACCAGGCCAGCGTGACACTATCGCCCTTCTGAAGCGATGTGTTGGCGGGCGTCGACGCGACGATTGACAGTGTGTCGGTCGCGACTGTCAGGCGCGTGACCGCGCCCTGATAACTGATCGCCGTAACGGTGCCCCTCGCATGAACGCTTTCGTCCGGGACGACCGCGTTGGCGCCCAACACTTCAATGCGCTCGGGGCGAAGGCTCGTCCATTCGCGGCGACCGCCATGAGCGGCGGCGAATTCCGGCGGCAGCACATTCGATGAGCCGACGAAATCGGCGACGAAACGCGACGTCGGTCGCTCGTAAACGTCGGACGGCGATCCGACCTGAACGATCTTGCCGTCGTTGAAGATGGCGACCCGATTGGCCATCGACAGCGCTTCACCCTGGTCGTGCGTGACGAAAATGAACGTAATGCCGAGCGTGGTCTGCAGCGATTTCAATTCTTCCTGCATCTGTTCCCGGAGCTTCAGATCGAGCGCGCCGAGCGGCTCGTCCAGGAGAAGAACTTCCGGCCCGTTCACTAGCGCGCGGGCGAGCGCAACGCGCTGGCGTTGGCCGCCTGAAAGCTGCACCGTGCGGCGGACTTCGTAACCCGCGAGCTTGACCATGGCGAGCGCGTCTTTGGCTTTCGCCTCGCGCTCGGCTTTTCCGACGCCCTTGATCATCAGGCCATAGGCGACATTCTCGCCGACCGTCATGTGTGGAAAGAGGGCGTAGTCCTGGAAGACGGTGTTGACGTTGCGGCGATAGGGCGGAACACCCTCGACCGCTTCGCCAAAAATTTCGATGTGCCCTTCATCGGGCTGCTCGAAGCCGGCAATGAGGCGGAGACACGTGGTCTTGCCCGAGCCGGACGGCCCGAGAAGCGCGAAGAACTCGCCCGGCTGGATATCAAGCGAAACGCTATCGACGGCGCGCACGGAGCCGAAGCGGCGCGATACGTTCTGAAGACGGACTGCTGGAGACATTGAACTCTTTGACAGCCGTGCGGCCGGCCGCGAACGGCCGACCGCAGATGGCATGAACTGCTACTTGCCGAGGATCGCGATATAGTCTTTCGCCCACTGAGAATAGGGGACGCAAGAGCTTTCCTTCTCACACTTTGCAGTCGGGGTGCGCCAGAACCAGATCTTCTCGAAGTTCTCCGACCCGTTGGTGGCGCAGCCCGTGTCCGTCAGAAGCGCATTGCCCTTGCAGGCGGCGGGGACGGTCGGGACCGAACCGAACCATGACGCGAGATCGCCCTGAAGTTTCGGGTTTAGCGAGTGCTCGAGCCACTTGTAGGCGCAGTTCGGATGAGCGGCATTCACGTGCAACATCGTGGTGTCGGCCCAGCCCGTTGCACCTTCTTCCGGGATGGTCGAGGCAATGGGCTTCTTGTCGGCTTCCAAGAGGTTGACCTGATAGGGCCAAGACGACGACGCCACCACGCCTTCGTTCTTGAAATCATCGACCTGAACGGTCGCGTCATGCCAGTAGCGGCCGATCAGGGCACGCTGCGACTGAAGCAGAGCGATCGCAGCCGCATACTGCTCCTTGTTGAGCTCGTAAGGGTTCTTGATGCCAAGCTCGGGCTTCTTCTTGCTCAGATAAAGCGCGGCATCGGCAATGTAGATCGGCCCGTCATAGGCCTGGACGCGGCCTTTGTTGGTCTTGCCGTCAGGCAGCGTCTGTTCTTCGAACACGACCGACCAACTCTTCGGCGCCTCTTTAAAGACCGTCGTGTTGTAGGCAAGCACGTTCGGACCCCACTGATAGGGCACACCGTAGTGAACGCCATCGACCGTGTGCCATGGAGCTTCCTGCAGGCGCGGATCGAGGGTCTTCCAGCTCGGGATCAAACCGATGTTGACCGGCTGAACTTTCTTGCCGGCGACAAGGCGGAGTGAAGCGTCGCCCGAAGCCGTCACGAGGTCGAAGCCGCCCTGGTTCATGAGGGTGACCATTTCGTCGGACGTCGCGGCCGTCTTGACCTTGACCTTGCAGCCCGTTTCCTTTTCGAAGCCCGTTACCCAATCATAATTCTTGTCGGACTCGCCGCGCTCCAGATATCCGGGCCAAGCGACGATATCGACTTCACCTTCGCCTTCCCCGACGGATTGCAACGGCCCGCCCCATGCGGAAAAGCTGCCCATCAAAAGAATTGCCGTCGACGTTACAAGTGTCTTCCGAGTGGGCGTCATGTGTGCTTACTCCTCCGATTGTCACATCAACCCGATGCTGCGAGCACCGGGTCAACCTCTTGACCCCTTGCCCGCCATTTACAGGACGCGATGTTAGTTCAGGAATTTGGGACACGCCAGCGAGGCATGAAGCCTTTCGCCCGAACCACAAAAGGTAGAGCGCTTTCGCGCCTAGTGTCCGCCGAGGCATTCGAAAGCGTGCGTTGATTCCAAATTCCCATTTGCATCTGCGGGCTTTAATAGGACTGTGGTCGCGATTGGTTGTCGGTCGGGCGTTCACCAACCTTCCAACCAGCACGGTGACCCGCGCGACTCCAGAGGACGAGGCTCCGGACGGCGGGAAGCGGCTTTCGAAGCAGAGAACGGTAAGACATGACGGTCATAAAGATCCGCATCGATTTCGGCGCAGAACGCTACATCGGTCACGGCCGCATAGAGCTTCTCGAACTCATCGGTCAGCACGGCTCGATCGCCCGGGCGGCCAAGGCGATGGGGATGTCCTATAAGCGCGCCTGGTACCTGATGGACGAATTCAACTCGATGTTCGCAGACCCGCTGATCGATCGTCAGCATGGTGGGCGTGGAGGCGGTGCGGCAAAGCTAACGCCCTTCGGCGCCGATCTCGTTCGTCAGTACCGGTACATCGAGGCGAGGGCGCTCAGCGTTTTCGCCAAACCTCTGGCATCGATCGAGAAGCATCTGGTTGCGCCGGAAAAGCCGACAGGCAAATCGACGAAGAAGTCAGCTCAGGCAGGGCGCGCTTGACAGGCGTTAAGTCCCTAACGCTTCCTCGGAGCTGCCAGCGGCGACGATGTGACCGTCTGCAAAGCGGATGACGCGCGACGCCAACCGCTTCACCTCAGCGCGATTGTGGGTGACGTATACGATCGGTACGGAAAATTCGTCGCGGACGCGCTCGATCAGAGTCATGATCTCGAGCCGACGGGCGTCGTCGAGGCCTGCCAACGGTTCGTCCATCAACAGGATGCGCGGCGA
>JBEVLH010000199.1:0-5282 GCA_040509255.1 Hyphomicrobium sp.
CGTAGCGCCATCGATCAGCTGAGGGCCGGAACGGCGCGGCGCATTTTCAAGCCCGGTCAGTTGACCAATCGCGTTCATGTCGCCGACATCGCGACCGCCGTCGAAGCCAGCATGGATCTGAGCCCCGGAATACACGTCTTCAACATCACCGATGACCTGCCCGCGCCGCCGCAAGACGTCATTGCCTATGGCGCCGAACTTCTCGGCCTTCCCTGCCCGCCCGCCACCGATCCGACCGACGAAGCCTTGTCACCCGCCGCCCGCAGCTTCTACATCGAGAACAAGAAAGTTTCGAACGCCCGTATGAAAAAAGAGCTTGGCGTGCGCCTCGCATTTCCGACCTATGTCGAAGGGTTGAAGGCAATCGCCGGCATCGCGCCGTAAGGTTCTCACAAAACGTCACACGTTCTCCGCCATTCCGCCCGAATGGAGGATAATGGTCTGCCAGTGTCCGTCGCACGATGCGCGACGCACAGAACGGCGAGTTTCCCATGCGGATGAGAGCGCTTTTGATCGCGACGGCTGCGCTGATGATGCCGGCGCTTTCGGCCCATGCAGGTACCGTCGATCCGGCACAAGCCATCGCACAGAAATTCTCGGAAGCGAGCGACGAAAATCCCGCTCCGACCGCGGTGCAGCGATCATTCGACAAACCCGGCATGGACTACGAGGAGGACATGTTGCAACGGGCGCGCGTCGAAGAGCAGGAGCGCGAGCAGCACGAAGCCCGGCAGGTTGTATCGAAACCTGTAATCGAGGCCGTTGCTTCCAAGGCTCCCGCGCCCGTCGCGCCGCCGGCGGCAGCCGTCGCCCCGCCTCCCGTGCTCGCCGCTTTACCACCCAAGCCGGCCGCTGAACCGACCGTCGTCGTCCACGGGCCGCCATCAAATCCGACGCCCGGAAGCGCGACCGTGCTTCTCGTCCTTGATCCCGAGGTCCTGGGGCGCGGCATCAAGCCGGACCCGATCATCTGCATCGACAATAGCTGCTGGCTTTCGAATGGCATCGGCACGCCCGCGCTGGCCATGCCGCGCAATCAGGCCGTCGTCCTGCCAACGACCGCAGCCTCGTCACCGAATTCCTGCAGTGGCAAATCAGGTTGCATCTACCGGAATGTCGTCGTCGATCCGACGCAGCGCATCGACGTCATTGAGGTCGGCGAAGGCGGCGGAGCGTCCGCCGGCGCCTATACCGTCACCGCCGACCGCAGCTGCCGCAAATCCGGCGCGACACTCTCTTGCGATGACGGTCTGGCGACCCAGAACTTCCGCATCTGGGTGGTACCGGAGGCGATCGCCGATGCCGCCGGACCGACAAGTCTTGAGAACGCCGTCGCCGAAGGACTTCCCGATTCCGACGTAACCTCTGCAAACGACAAGTAATCCTAGAGCAGCTTTTCGATCTCGGAAAAAAGCAGGTCCAGATCCTGCGGCCGAGAGAGCCGATGCTCGCCGTCTGCGATCTCAACGAGCCTGACGTCCCCTGTGAGAAATTTCGTAAGTTCGCGCGTGTGCGTGGCGGGAACATCGACGTCCTGAAGACCCTGCAGAATAACGACCGGGCGCCCGGGGTTGAAGGGCTGGTGCCCAAGCGCGTGCGCACGTCCGTCCTCGATGAGCGCCCGCGTGATGACATACGGCGCGGCATAGGCCGAAGGCTGCAGGACATAGCCTCGCTCCACGATTTCGCGCTTCGTCTCGTCGGGAAATCGCTTCCACATCAATTCTTCGGTCATGTCCCAAGCGGGCGCGATGAGCACCAGCGCTTTGATGCGGTCCGCCTCGGCCCGGCGATCGCGCATGAGTTTGCGTAGAAGCAGCAGGGCAAGATATCCTCCCATGCTCGACCCGATGATGATCTGTGGACCATGCGTAAGCTTGGTCAGCACCGCATCCGCTTCTTCAAGCCATCGCCCTATGGTTCCGTCCTCGATCCGGTCCGAAGACCGGCCATGGCCCGAATAATCGAACAACGTCGATGAAAGTTCATGTCGCCCCGCCCAATCCGCGACCGCGGTCGCCTTGGTCGAAGCCATGTCCGACATGAAGCCGGATAACCAGAAAAGACCTGTCGCACCGGGAGTTTGGGGGCGAATCGCCTGATACGCGATGCTGCGTTGCGCAGGCCCGTCGCCCACGATCAAAGTTTGCAGATCTTTCTTCGGCACCGTAAACAACCTCATCATGATATCCGGAGCCGATCATGGGCCCGTCGCGCCCGACCATATTGCAGATCATCCCAGAGCTCGACACCGGTGGCGCAGAACTCTCAGCCATCGAAATCGCAGAAGCGGTCGTACTCGCAGGCGGACGAGCAATTGTTTTGAGTGAAGGCGGGCGGATGGCTGACCGCCTCGCAAAGACCGGCGCCGAGCTTGTACCATTTCCGGCAGCGACCAAAAACCCATGGAAGCTCGCAACGAACGCGATCGCCATCGAACGGATCGTTCGCCGCGAAAATGTCGATTTGATCCATGCGCGCAGCCGAGCGCCCGCCTGGAGCGCGCTTGCCGCCGCGCGTCGCGCGAAGCGACCGTTCGTCACCACGTACCACGGCATCTACAGCGAGAAGGGGCGTGCCAAGCGGCTTTACAACAGCGTCATGGCGCGCGGCGACATCGTGATCGCGAACTCTCAATACACCGCCGATATCGTCAAACAACGTTACGCAATCCCGGCAGATCGTATCCGCGTCATCTATCGCGGTGTGGCGCTTGATGCATTTGATCCCGAAGTCGTATCGCAGGAGCGCATCGAGACGCTCCGCCGCAAATGGGGCCTCACTTCCGGCCAGCACGCGGTTCTGCACGCTGCGCGCCTGACAAGATGGAAGGGCCAGACCGATGTTATTGCGGCCGCCGCCCGAATGCGCGACAAGGCTAAAAACTGGGTTTTCATTCTTGCGGGTGATGCACAGGGCCGCGATGACTATCAAAACGCCCTGCTATCTCAGATCACCGAAGCAGGCGTTCAGGACATCGTGCGGCTGGTCGGGCATGTCGAAGATATGCCTGCCGCTTTCGGAGCCGCCCGCATCGCCATCGTCGCATCCATCGAGCCCGAGGCGTTCGGCCGCGCCGCAGCTGAGGCGCAAGCGATGGGTTGCCCCGTTATTTCGACGAATATAGGCGCGCCGCCCGAAACCGTCTTGGCACCGCCGCGTGTTTCAACGTCCGATCGCACCGGCTGGTTGGTGTCACCTGGAAAACTTTCAGACTACGAAGATGCACTTGCCGAAGCGTTTTCTCTCGACGAGAGCGACCACGCATCTATGGGCCGACGGGCCCGCCGGCACGTGACACGGGCGTTTTCCACATTCGAAATGCAGCGGGCCACTCTTGCAGTGTACGATAGCCTGCTTAAAACCCGGATGGAACAGCAGTTTGTCGATGCGTCAAGTTCGGGCATCGTCCAGAATGTATAGAGTCTGCCGGTCGATTGAAAATCAGGTTTAGAACTCAACCAATGCAAACGGTGATATGCACCAAATGGGGGACCAAATACGGGACCGATTATCTCAACCGTTTGGCCTCGATGGTGCGTCGAAATACAAACCGTGAGACCCGCCTCATCTGCTTCACTGACAATGCCGAGGCCGTCGATCCGTGGGTTACGATCGCGCCACTCCCTCCGATCAATCTGCCCGAACGCGAAAGCTCGACACCGTGGCGCAAGCTCGCTCTTTGGCAGTATCCGCTGTCGGACCTTCAAGGCGATGTACTTTTTTTCGACCTCGATGTCGTCATTACCGGCTCGATCGACGATCTGTTCGACTACAAGCCCGGCAAGTATTGCGTCGCCCAGAATTGGACTCAGCCAAATGAGCGGATCGGCAATACGTCCGTCTACCGGTTTCCTGTGGGCAAGATGTCATATATCTTCGATGCCTTTAATGCTGATCCCCAAAAAGTTCTCTCGCGCTATCGGATCGAGCAACAATATATTTCCGCCGTCTGCGGCGACGCCGAATTTTTTCCGGCCGAATGGTGCTTAAGCTTCAAGCACTCGCTCGTCCCGATCTGGCCGCTGAACTTCTTCGTTGCGCCGCAGTTGCCGACCGGAACCAAAGTCGTAGCGTTTCACGGCAAGCCCGACCCCGACGAAGCGCGCGACGGCAAATGGCCGGTCAGTTCACCTTGGAAGCGGCTTTATAAACACGTCCGGCCGACGCCCTGGATCGCCGAACATTGGCGGTGAGGGTGAACTTTTCTGGCCAGAATTCGTAGCACACTGGTCATCATTGCGGAAAAAGCTGAAAATTGAGAGCTTGGGTGCCGCTTTTAGCCTTTGCGCCGCTTGACTTGATCGACCGTTTTTCCACATCTTCGGCCGGGCTTCAGGCCAAGAGTCCTCCAAGCCAACATTGCAACCACAGAAGGAACTTGTACCATCCGTAAACCAATGCGACCCGAGCCTCAGAGCCGGGAAAACTCAGGGCCCCGAATCAACGACCAAATCCGGGCCCGGGATGTCCGCCTCATCGACGAGACGGGCCAGAACGTGGGCGTCATTTCAAAATTTGATGCGCTAGCCAAAGCCGAGGCCGCCGGTTTGGATCTCGTTGAGATCTCGCCCGACGCTGAGCCTCCAGTCTGCAAAATTCTTGATTTCGGAAAATTCAAATTCCAGGAACAGAAGAAGGCCGCCGAGGCCCGCAAGAACCAAAAGATTGTCGAGCTGAAAGAGATCAAGATGCGGCCGGGCATCGATGATCACGACTACGACGTTAAGATGCGCGCCATCAAACGCTTCTTCGACGATGGCGACAAAGTGAAAATCACGCTGCGCTTCCGCGGCCGCGAGATGGCGCACTCGCAGCTCGGCATGGCCGTGTTGCAGCGCGTTAAGGCAGACACAGAGACCATCTCAAAGGTCGAAAGCGAGCCTCGCTTCGAAGGCCGCCAGATGGTGATGGTTCTGGCACCCAAATAAATTGCAATGCGGCGGGGTGGTTGGCCCCGCCCTTGCCTGCCGCAGGTGGTCCCTTCGTTCGGATGTCGGCAGCATTCCACGTCTTGCGGACGCACACGGACGGTTCTAGCTTGGTCCAACCTTTCGCGCCGAACCCCGGAGGCGCCGCATGGGCGACGACCAGCCGTTCGATTTCTCCATTCTGCAACGCATCGGCGCCCCGTTCCGCCATTTCGATGCAGGCCAAAAGATCTTCCTCGAAGAGGATACCGGCGACGCCATGTACATGGTGCGCTCAGGTCGCGTCGACGTCATCACCTACGGCATTGTCCTTGAGAACATTCGCAGTGGTGGCATTTTCGGCGAAATGGC
>JBEVLH010000200.1:0-4971 GCA_040509255.1 Hyphomicrobium sp.
GTGCCCGTCGAATCCGCCGGCGCCGGTGACATCATCGCGCTTGCCGGCATGAGCGAAGCCAACGTCGCCGACACCCTCGCCGATCCCTCGGTGGAGCAGGCACTCCCGGCCCAGCCGGTCGATCCGCCGACGCTGTCGATGACGTTCCGCATCAACGACGGTCCGTTCGCTGGCCAGGAAGGCGACAAGGTCCAAAGCCGGGTCATCCGGGACCGGTTGCTCAAGGAAGCCGAGCGCAACATCGCCATCCGCATCGAGGAGAATGAAGACAAAGACAGCTTCATCGTCTCGGGCCGCGGCGAACTTCAGCTCGCGATCCTGATAGAGAACATGCGGCGCGAAGGCTTTGAGTTGACGGTCTCGCGGCCCAAAGTCGTGATCAAGACCGACCCAGAAACCGGCGCCCGATTGGAGCCGATCGAGGAAGTCATCGTCGACGTCGATGACGGCTACACCGGCGTCGTCGTGCAGAAGCTCTCCGAGCGCAAAGGCGACTTGCTCGAAATGCGCCCATCGGGCGGCGGGCGCACGCGCATGGTCTTCCACGTTCCGACGCGCGGCCTTCTCGGCTACCAGGCGGAGTTGCTGTCGGACACGCGCGGCACCGGCATCATGAACAAGCTGTTCCACGACTATAAGCCCTTCAAGGGCGAGATCATGGGACGCCGCACCGGCGTTCTGATTTCCAACAGTCCTGGCGAAGCCGTGGCCTACGCCATCTTCAATCTTCAGGACCGCGGCCCGTTCATGGTCAACCCGCAAGACCGCGTCTACGAGGGCATGATCGTCGGCGAGCACTCGCGCGAAAACGATCTTGAAGTAAACGTCGTCAAGGGCAAGAAGCTGACGAACGTCCGCGCGTCCGGCAAGGACGAGGCTGTATTGCTGACGCCGCCGATGCGCCTCACGCTCGAAAAGGCGATGAGCTACATCACCGATGAAGAGTTGGTTGAAGTGACCCCCAAGAACATTCGCCTTCGCAAGCGCTGGCTCGATCCCAACGAGCGCAAGCGCCAGAGCCGCAGGAGCGAAGCCGACCGCGCCAGCGGCGCTGCGTAACGACGTTTCATCTCTCCGTGATCTCGACGCCTCGGGAAAAAATCCCGGGTTGTTGCGGACCACCTCTCTACCAAGATGGCAACGTGTGAGTACCATCCATAGGAGAGACCATATGAATCGTTTCGCCATCGTCGCCGGCGCCGTTTTCGCGATGTCGCTGCCAGCATTCGCCGACACCCCCTTGACCGATGCCGAATTGAAAAGTGCGACCGCCGCAGCGTCCGCGGTCGGGTGCGAGGGCGGCAAATGGGAAAAGGAAACCGAGGGCACCGGAGTTTTCGAGCTTGACGATGCCAAGTGCAAAAATGGCTCTTACGACCTGAAGTTCGACAAGGAGTTCAAGCTCATAAACATGAGCGCCGACTGATCGAACTGAACTTATGGCGCGGACGATTGGTGAGATCGTCCGCGTTTCACTTCCAACTCGCATTTTCGCGACGTCTCTTCAATTTGACTTCCCCGGCAGGGTTTGATTTCTGTTTGTTTGTCGAAGGCCTTCTCTGTGCATGCAGGGCCCCTGGCGGAAGCCCTCAGATGCTCCAAGCTTCAAGACGTGACGACGTAGCTCCCGCCGCGCCGGCGATGACATGATCAGCTGGCCCGCCGGCATCAAGCCGACACCCGCTTTCGAGCGCGCCGCGACGTTCATTGCCGAGGAGACCGGCAATCTTTTCGTCACCGGCCGCGCCGGCACCGGCAAATCGACACTGCTGAAAGCCCTTCGTGACACCCACGAAGATCGCATGGTCGTCCTCGCGCCAACCGGGCTCGCCGCCATCAATATCGGTGGTCAGACCATTCATTCCTTTTTCGGCTTTCCGCCGCGCCTCATCCAGGAAGGCGATATTCGCCGCAGTCGCAACGGCCGCGTAATGCGGCAGCTCGAATTCGTCGTCATCGATGAAGCATCTATGGTGCGGTCGGATATGATGTGGGCCATCGACCGATCGCTGCGCGTCAATCGCGGCCGACCGCGCGAGCCGTTCGGTGGCGCTCGCCTTCTCCTTTTCGCGGACCTCCATCAGCTACCGCCTGTCATTCAGGAGCGCGAAGTGCTCGCCCATCTGACGGAAGAGCACGGCAGTCCGTTTTTCTTCTCAATACCGGCGCTGCGTGAAGGCAGCGGCACGGCGCTGCTCGAACTTGAACAGATCTTCCGTCAGACCGACACGGCATTGATCGACGTCTTGAATGCAATCCGCGAGGGCAACGTCAGCGACGCCGACCTTGCTTTCATCAACAAACGCGTGAGTCCCATTCGCACGCTCGCCGAGGGCGAGCCCTTCGTCATCCTGACGACAACCAACGCCGCCGCCAAACGCATTAACACCGCCTATCTCGACGCGCTGCCGGGACGTGCACATCGCTTCGACGCCAACATCACCGGCGATTTTGCAGCGAACGTTCAGCCTGCGGAAACCGCGCTGGAATTGAAGCCCGGCGCCAAAGTCATGATGCTGAGGAACGATCCGGATCGGCGTTGGGTCAACGGCACGGTCGCACGCGTCTCACGCCTCACCGAGAAGCAGGTCTTCGTCGAAGTCTCCGGTAAGGAGTACGAGGTCGAGCAAGTCGCCTGGGAGCACCGCCGCTACGCCTTCGATCAGTCTCAGGATAAAATCGTCGAGACCATCGCCGGCACGTTCAAGCAATTCCCGCTGCGCTTGGCTTGGGCACTGACCATTCACAAGGCGCAAGGTCTGACGTTGGACAAGGTGTATATCGATCTTGGCTCCGGCACGTTCGCGCACGGCCAAACCTACGTCGCGCTCTCGCGTTGCCGGACCCTCGAAGGCTTGGCGCTCGCCCGGCCACTGACTCGTCGCGACATTATGTTCGATCCGAGCGCTATCGGTTATCGTGATGTTTTTCAAAAACTTTGAGCGTTGAGCCGCACTGCACAATAGCCATCTCGCAAGTGCGAACACGCGGATAGGTTAATACCTGCCCGCATGGGTCAGTATACGGACATAATTGAGGCATAAGGACGCGATCTACGAGTCCGAATTCGTCTTTTTCCGGGTGCGAAGCAAAAAACTTATTGCATCGCACAATCGATCTGCTTATATAACCGTCAATGGTTTCGCCGTCGGGCGCCAGACACGAAAAAAATACTTCGATCCACCGTTCCTCATTTAGGAGTGACCCCCAATGACCGACGCTTTCACACGTCAAGTCCAGGATTTCACCAAGCAAGCGCAGGAAATGTTTACGGCCGGCAAGGATGCCAAGGTGCCGGAGAACATCTCGGCGTTCGCTGAGGACGCGATCGCAAAATCGCGTGACGCCTATCACAAGTTTACGTCCCTCGCGAAAGACAACGCCAAGGTCGCTGAGGAAGTGCTGCTGACGACCCAGGCTGGTGCCAAGTCGATCGGCGAAAAGATCGTCGCCAACACGCTCGCCAACACCGAAGCCGCTTTCGAAGCTGCCCAAGCCATCGCGCGTGCGCGTACGTTCCCGGAAATCGCACGCCTGCAGGCCAACTATTGGCAGCAGCAGTTTGCAGTTGCCGGCTCGCAGTCGAAAGAACTCTTCGAACTTTCGAGCAAGGTGACGAAGCAGGCGCTCGAGACAGTCGGCGCGGCCACGACGAAATCTTTCGAGCAGTTCAAGACCGTCGGCTAAATCGATGCGGATCGCGACGACGGTCGCGACCACAGTACGTCGAGTGGGGCACGTCCATTCAGGCGCGGAGCACATGCTTCGCGCCTTTTTTATTTTCGTCCGAGGCCTAGCGCCTGATGTCTTTTCTCCAGCTTGGGTCTAGACTGCTCCCATGCTGAACCAGAGCCTCGAGGTTTCTGTCCGCAACGCCCGCCCCGCCGACGCCGCGGCGCTCGCACAAATTTTTCGCGAGTCCTGGCGGTTCGCTTACGCGGGCATTCTTCCGGCGCTCCATCTCGAGCGCGAAATCCTTCGCCGGGACGCAACGTGGTGGCGACGCGCCATTGCCGCCGAACGCAATCTGCTCGTAATTTTGCACGGCGAAACGATCGCCGGTTATGCGACCTGCGGACGGGCCCGCGGCGGCGGTCGCGACGTCGGCGAAATCTATGAGCTGTACTTGGCGCCCGTTTACCAAGGCCTCGGGATGGGCGAGCATTTGTTCGAGGCCTGCCGCTCCATACTTGACGACCTTGACCTTGAACGCCTGATCGTCTGGGCGCTCGAGGGCAATGAAAGGGCCTACGCCTTCTATAAGCGCTGCGGCGGACGTCCAACGCGCCGGTCGTGCGTCCGATTTGGTAAAGGATTGAATACCCGCATCGCTTTCGAGTGGTAGGCCGCGTTAGTTTTACGGACCGCCCCACCCGTCAATTTTTACGATTTTTCCGGAATAGTGTGCGACCTATGAGACGTTGTGTGGTCCCCGCTTTCCCGGCAAGGGTGGCGGCGGAAAAATGATTTGTCTTGAGGTCACCCTATGCGTCTCGACGCAATTCTGCCCGGAAAGAACCCGCCCGACGATATCAACGTCGTGATCGAAGTTCCCGTTGGCGGCGAACCGATCAAATATGAAATGGACAAGGCGTCCGGCGCCCTCATCGTCGACCGCTTCCTCTATACGCCGATGCGCTACCCGGGAAATTACGGCTTCGTCCCGCATACGCTGTCAGCCGACGGTGATCCGATCGACGTTCTCGTCTGCAATACGCGCGCGATCTTCCCGGGTGCCGTCATCAACTGCCGGCCGGTTGGCGTGCTGGTGATGGAAGACGACGGCGGCGGCGACGAAAAGATCATCGCGGTACCGTCCAGCAAACTCACGAAGCGCTACGAGGGGGTCAAAACGTATACCGACCTTCCGCAAATCTCGATCGAACAGATCGAGCACTTTTTTGCGCACTACAAGGATCTGGAACCCGGGAAATGGGTCAAGATCGATCACTGGGGCCACGCCGACGAAGC